>JAOAGX010000102.1 GCA_026415535.1 Armatimonadota bacterium
TAGAACTGGAGACCGGAACCCCGGACGTCGATAGTTACTCTGCCAATGAGGCAGATGATGTTCAATTCCCAGTTCCAGACACGGTGTCAAAAAAAACTGTCGATATCCTTGGAGTTAAGGTCCACCAGATCGATATGGCGGAAGCCGTCGAGATTGTCCGAGGTTTTGTTGCAAGTGGCAAGCCTCATATGGTAGTGACGGCTGATTCGTCGATGGTGGTGTTGGCTCGAAAGGATGGCGAGTTTCAAAGACTGGTTAACTCAGCGGATCTAGTCACGCCGGACAGCTCGGGCATCCTACTTGCGGCAAGACTCTTGGGTCGACCTATAAAAGAACGTGTTAGCGGCTGCGATTTAAGTATTGAGATATGCCGAATCGCAGCCCAGGATGGATTTCCGATTTATTTGCTGGGAGGTAAACCGGGCGTGGCGGAGGAAGCCGCGCGGCGACTTGTTGAGATGTTTTCCGGCCTTCGTATCGCGGGCACTCAGCACGGATACTTTGAGCCGTCGCAAGAAGCCGAAATCGTCGCTCAAGTGAAGACATCCGGAGCAAAGATACTTCTTGTTGGGATGGGAATTCCCAGGCAGGAAAGATTCATACGAGATCACATCGCGGAGCTCGGCGTCTGTGTGGCTATGGGTGTCGGCGGAACGCTAGACGTAATTTCCGGCAAGGTCAAGCGCGCACCTGCCTGGATGCAGCGCCACGGTTTGGAGTGGCTACACCGACTGGTTATGAACCCGCGCAAGCTCTCCAAAGTGGCCACACTACCACAGTTCCTAGCGATGGTGCTCTGCCAGAAACTCAGGGGTTGAAAATTGAGTAACGACAATACTGTTCTCATAGTCGGAAGTGTGGCTCTAGATTCTGTAGAAACGCCCGCAGGGCGGGTTGAACGCGCGCTCGGAGGGGCAGCAGTCTACTCGTCAGTTGCAGCGAGCTTCTTTGCACCCGTGCGGTTGGTAGGAGTAGTCGGCGAAGACTTTCCCAAGGAACACTTAGAATTTTTGGAATCGCGAGGAATCGATACGCGAGGACTTGAGGTTGTACCAGATGGAAAAACATTCCATTGGAAGGGTGCTTACAGAGACGACCTGAACCAAGCCGAGACCATCGCCACGGAACTCAATGTCTTCCAGAGCTTTAAACCAAAGCTGCCGGAAGATTACCGCGATTCGCAGTTTGTGTTCCTTGCAAACATCGACCCGGACTTACAGCTCGACGTACTCGACCAGGTCAGGCGTCCCAAGCTCACGGCCTGCGACACGATGAACTTCTGGATTGCCGGCAAGAAGGCAGCCCTGCTAGAAGTTTTGCGACGTGTTGACGTGGCATTTATGAACGACGCCGAGGCACGACAACTTACAGGCGAGTCGAATCTCAACCGGGCAGCAAATGAAATCCACAGGCTCGGCCCCAAATATGTGGTTGTCAAGAAGGGTGAGCACGGAGCTGTGATGTACTGCGATCAGAGCATGTGCTTCACGGCAGCGTCCTATCCATTATTCGACGTGGTCGATCCTACCGGCGCGGGTGATAGTTTCGCAGGCGGATTTATGGGCTACATCGCTCGGATCGGCGAGGTAAACGAAACAAACTTGCGTAGAGCCGTAATCTACGGCAGCACGTTGGCCTCTTTTGACGTGCAGGACTTCAGCCTCAACCGGTTCAAGCATCTGACCATGAAGGAAATCAACGGGCGCTACGAAGAGTTTCGGCAAATTGTAAGCTTCGAACCACTCCAGTAGCTACAGCCGACGACGCCGAATACTTATCCACGCTGCCGTCTTTTTGCGTCTCTTGAGAACTGACAATTTGATCGAACAGACTCGGCGCTTTGTCTCTAACTTGTGGGCAGGAATCCTGGACATAGTCTACCCACCGCACTGTTTGGTTTGCAAAAAGTTCGGCGATCTCTACCTATGTCGGAATTGCGTTGAACAGATTCCTATTATCAAGCCCCCATACTGCCGCGTGTGCGGAATCAATGTCGGGCCGACCGAGCATATATGCGGCGAGTGCCGAAAACGCGAGTATAAGTTTGAGTGCGCTAGGTGCGCAAGCGTTTACGACGGAGTGCTTCGGCAAGCAATCCACGCTCTAAAATACGAGTTTCACATAGTGATGGCAGATCCGCTCGCCGAGATAATGATCCGAGCCTTTCCGAATACATATCTTGCGCGACGCGTGGACTTGGTCGTTCCAGTTCCGATCCATATCACAAAGCTCGTCGATCGAGGCTTCAACCAGTCGGAGGAGCTGGCTTGGCGCCTTTGCGCAGCGGTTGGTCTTCCTCTAGCAAACGATATCCTGGTTAAGCGCAGAAAAACAAAACCACAAGTCGATCTGCCCGAGGACTTGCGGTTCGCAAACGTTGAAGGAACATTTTCGGTCGCGCAACCGGAAAGGATTGTAGGAAAACGAGTGCTTGTGATCGACGATGTGTTCACAACCGGCGCAACACTCAGCGAGGCAGCAAAAACACTACGCGCAGCTGGTGCCTCGTCGGTCTGTGCCTATGCGCTCGCTCGCAGCGTTTATTAACCCGCTCCCCAATACTCTACGTAAAGGCTCGTTATGGAGAAAAAGAGGAGACACATACGCGCGACTCACTGGTGCCACAAGTCGAAGCACAGTAAGCCGGATTCTGTAAAGACTACCAGTACAAGCACTGTAACTTCGAGAAACACGACGAGCTTAATTCGTAATCTGGGCTTGCTAAGGCTTATCATGTTTGGAAGACTAAGGAACCCACAGAGGACCCAACTGTGGTAGAATTGACAGGGCGTCTTTACCGCCTAGAGAGAGCTTGACAGATGATCCCTCTAGCAGACGAAAATCCTTCTGGAAAGAAACCCTACGTGGTCTACGCGCTGATTGCGGTTAATGTATTCTTGTACGCCATCGACTACCTAGGCACACAGGTATACAGGGGCATTCCGATCAGCGGATTATGGAACTATTCGATGGTCCCGGCTGCGGTCATTACGAATACTCCCGTTCCGGTACAGATCAGATACGGGCCTTATCTGGTAACTATCCCGCATGCCGGCCTTGATCCTCAGTGGCTGACGATCTTCACCTCGATGTTTATGCACGGAAGTTTCCTTCACATAGCCAGCAATATGCTGTACCTGTGGATATTCGGCAACAACATCGAGGATGCGCTTGGACATATCAGGTTTCTTCTTTTCTACTTGGCCTGCGGCGTGTTTGCAGCGCTTGCACACATCTTCTCTAATCCGGCGTCGCAGGTGCCCACTGTCGGGGCAAGTGGGGCAATAGCAGGAGTTTTAGGAGCATACTTCTACCTGTACCCAGCGAACCGGGTAACGACGCTGGTCATTCTCGGATTCTTCTGGGACTATATAGAGATACCGGCAGTAATAGTGCTTGGGATATGGTTCCTTACGCAGCTTCTGAACCTTGGCGGAAGCGGTGGAATGACACACGGTGGCGGAGTAGCCTATTGGGCGCATGTCGGAGGATTCGTCGCCGGAGTAGTGATCATCTTAATCCTCGGTGGTCGCGCTCTACGCAGACCTCCCAGGCAGTATTCCCCCTTATCCCCGCTTGGCGGGTGGGGGAGAAGAGGTAGTTACGAATACGATCGTCGATACCCCTTCAGAAGATGGAGGTGAATCGTTGAACCGAAGGACGGTTCTGGTACTGATCCTCATTGCTGGAATCTTAGCTTCCTTGTTCGTCGCCGCGCAGCGGGTGAAGGTCGAGTCAAGAAACAAGGCAGTAGAACTAGTTGTGGACTACGGAGAAATCGCGCAGATTAGCGCGACAATCGGAAAGCCACCCGCCGAATTATTGAGGTCACTCAAACAATCCGGCGCAACCGGCGTAGCAATAACCGAAGAGACCGTTCGCGACGCAGCCGAGCAGTATCTGCTCAACCAGCAAATATTAGGCGAGGCTTCCTCGTCACACGGCATCGCAACTATGAAAAATATCGCTCGGGTGCCGGGCTTATCGCTCCAATATTTGGAACAGCTTCCACTAGGGCTTCCCAAAGATGCAGTCATCAATGCGAAGAAGGCCGGCATGACGATCATCGCACGTCTTTTAAACTATCCGGGCGTGACACCAGAAGCGATCCACAAGTCACTAGTTGACTTGAAACACCTAGGCATTAATACAATAATTTTCCAGGGCGATCAGGTACTAGGGTTCAGGGGCGCAGTTAAGGAAACAGCGAACTCGCTCGTAGAAAACGATCTGATTTTCGGTCAAGTCGAATTCGCCAAGCAGAAGGGCGAGACCGAACTCGCCGAATACGCTCAGTCAAACGTGATTCCGGTACACAGCATAACCCAGAACGAGATGCCAACTCTCTCCGAGAGCGCGATTGTCGAGCGGTTCAAGAAGGCGGTTCGCGAGCGCGGAGTCCGCATTTGCTACGTGCGGATGTACGATACAGCTTCGGCAGACCCCGTGCGCGTCAACTGTGACTATATCCGCAAGATCGCTAGAGGAATCATTGAGGCCGGGTACACGTTCAAAAAGTCACACCCGATTGAGGAGATTTGCAGTCCGGCGTCGGCAAAGATGTTGGCAGGAGCAGGGGTTGGAGCCGGGTCACTTCTTTTGCTCATGACCTTATTCGAAGTCTCCGTACCGGCAGGAATACTATGGTCGGTGCTTACCATTGGTGCTTGCGCGGGATTGTCCGGCTGGGGCGATATGGGCAGGAAGATAGTAGCGCTATTGGCAGCAGTCGTCTTCCCAACACTCGCAGCACTCTGGTCCGTGCGCGGCTCCCCTGAATCGCCAGTGGAATCAGATAGATCAATAGCGCGCGCAGTGGGTAGGTTGATAGGTGCGTCGGCAATAAGTGTTGCTGGTGGAATCCTCATAGTCGGGCTGCTTAGCTCCAGGACGTTCATGCTTCGGATTGACCAGTTTATGGGAATAAAAGTTGCCCACGTGGCTCCAATCCTTACGCTAGCGGCGGTATTTGCGGGAGGCATCGCGTGGAAATCCGACACCTGGCAAGCTCAGAAACGAAAAATAAGGGAGTCATTCGGAAGCCTAATAGGAAGCCCCATCCTAATGTGGCAGGCGATTGGTCTGTTGGTGGCAATGGCGCTCATTGGGCTAATGGTGGTGCGGACCGGCAACGAAGCCGGACTTGAAGTCAGCTCCATAGAGCTCAAAATGAGATCCATACTTGACAGAGCACTAGTAGTTCGACCCCGTACAAAGGAGTTTTTGATCGGGTATCCGCTGCTGTTGGTTGGTTTAGTAATGGCCGTACGTGGTCGAAGGCGGTCGGCATCGATATTGGTCACACTTGGCTCAATAGGACTGGCATCCGCGCTAAATACGTTTTGCCACACACACACACCACTCGTCGTTACGTCACTCAGAACATTAAATGGCCTCGTCATTGGGTTGTTGATCGGCTTGATTGCGTATTGGCTGTTGCGAAAACTTCCGCTGGAAGAAAAACAAGATTTGCCGCGATAAACTCCTATCCCGTGACGGCCAGCCGGAGGTGTTCCGAAATCGGCCACTTGCCAACTCCCAATAACACACCGTCCACCTCTCGGATTGGTCGAACCAGCTGAATCGCGTTTGTGAAGAAAACTTCGTCAGCGGCCAAAAGCTCCTCTGGGCAAACGGGCCTTTCTACCACCTCCAGACCACGCCCCGGCCCTAGTTCGATAATGGCCTGGCGGACCGTCCCTGGAAGCGCCCCTTGATCCAAGGACGGGGTTACAAGCGTATGGCCCATCACAAGAAACACGTTGGCTACGGCTCCCCCCGCAACGTTACCCTGTGTGTTAAGGAGGATCGCGTCATCAACTCCTGCGCGCCGCGCTTCGTGCAGAGCAAGGATTCCCGGTAAGTAATTGAGCGACTTAACTGATGATAGTGGACTGCGTTCATCTCGCCTGATCGAAGAGATAATCACGCGCGCCGGCTCCGGTTCTGCAGTAGGCAGATTGGTCGCGGTGACCACCACAGTAGGCGAACCCGAAACTCTACCCATAAGTCCTGGTCCTGTAGAAGCACCGCGAGTAACGGTGAGCCGCACTCTTGCGTCAGAGAGGCCGTTGGCGTCCAGGACGTATGCCACCGACTCCTTTAGCGTCGAGGCATCCGGAAAGTTTTCTATTCCCAGAACGCGCGCGCCCGACGAAAGCCGAATTAGGTGGTGGTCGATCCGAATACATCTGCCACCGACCGCCCTGATCGTTTCGAAAAGTCCATCGCCATACAGGAATCCTCTGTCCGAAATACCGATGCAAGCTTCTGATAGTGGAACAATCCGCCCGTTCACATAGGCCAGCCTGTCACTCATTAAGCGTATACACCTCTTCCAACGCAGCCATCAGGCCAGATACCTTGTCCAGCGTTTCTTGATACTCCATCTCGGGATCCGAATCGGCCACGATCCCGCCGCCGGCGTGGAAATAGACCCGCTCTTTGTGTACAACAAAACTCCGTATAACGATGTTTAGTTCCATCCTGCCCGAGAAGTCGATAAACCCAGCGGATCCGGTATAAATGCCCCGTCGGTGCGGCTCAAGCTCTTCTATTATCTCCATTGCACGAACCTTGGGCGCGCCGGTTATCGACCCTCCTGGAAACGAGGCGCGAAGCAAATCAACTTGATCGCGGTCCTCAGCCAGTTCCGCCTCTACTGTTGAAACCATTTGGAATACGTTCGGATGCACCTCGATCTCCCATAACTTGGGAACGCGCACGGATCCGTACCGTGCCACCCGACCAAGATCGTTTCTTTCCATGTCAACAATCATCAGGTTCTCTGCTCGGTCTTTCTCGCTTGCGGCAAGCTCGAACTCCAGGCGTGCGTCTTCTTCGGGAGTCGAACCCCTCGGCCGTGTGCCTTTGATCGGTCGCGTAGTCACAGTTCGGGTTACAGGATTGTAGCTTAGAAAGCTTTCCGGCGACGCGCTCACAAGCACAAGCTCTCCGATTTCAATAAAACAGCTATGCGGCGCAGGATTGATCCTGCGAAGCGTCTTATATAACTCCCAAGGCGAGGTTCCAAGATCAGCCTCAAACCTCTGCGAGAGATTCACCTGATAGCAATCGCCCGCTGCGATGTAGTCCTTGATTCGTTCAATTGCGCGCAGGTAGTCGGGCTTGGTAAAGTTGCTCCTCGCACGGGTTGTACGCTTGGCAGCGAAGCCATGACTTTGGGGCAATCGGGACCGGTGAGTGCGGAGCCGGGCAGCTTTTAGGGCAAGATCGCGCCAAAACCGAATCGCGCGTTCGTCGCCCGACCACGATATTGCGGTGCACCTGCCGCCCGGCAAGTCTACCGTGAGAGCTGAGTCATAGAATCCAAGGCAGTAGTCAGGCGTCGGAACATCTTCTATGGCCAGGGTTGGCA
>JAOAGX010000103.1 GCA_026415535.1 Armatimonadota bacterium
GTCCACCAACAGAATAGCATTCTTCGCCACAAGTCCCATAAGCATAATGATCCCAATCATAGCAACAATCGAAAGAGACTTGCCAGTGATAAGTAGCGCTAGGATTGCGCCGATCATCGCCTGCGGTAGGCTAAACATAATAACGAACGGCGTCAGGAAAGATTCGAACAACGCTCCCATCAGCATATAGACCAGCGCTACGGCAAGTATAAGAGCCGAGAACATATAGCCAAAGCTCTCGATCATGATCTTTTCCACGCCTCCGGTACCGATCGTGGTCCCCGGAACATGCGGAATCTTTCTGAGCCGAGCGTCCACCGCCTGGCCGACATTACCCAACTGCGCACCAGCAGCAAGATTGGCAGTGACGTAGACAACGCGCTGCCGATTTTTTCGGTCGATTTTGGTAGGGGCTAGATCATACTTGATGTCGGCTACGTCCTTCAGGTAGATTGGGGCATCTCCTACGGTTCCAACTATTAGGTTTTCTACGTCCGAAGACTTGCTCCGGTCCGACTTGGCAAATTGTACTCGGATCGGGTATTCCGTACCCTCCTCGCGCAATTTGGCGCTGTCATCACCGTCAATGGCCATGCGCACAGCCATGGCAATCTGAGCTACTGAAAGGTTGAACTGTGCAGCCCGAACACGGTCTACAACGATACGACGCTCGGGTTTGCTCTGCTTGTATGAAATATCAACGTCAATCGCGCCTGGCGTCTTGCGCATTACTTCGGCAACTCGGTTGGCCTCTTCGAGAATGTCACTCATATGCTGGCCCTGAATCTCCTTTTGGAGACCCGTCATGCCACCTCCCATTCCACTTGAAACCGTAGTGCTGATGCGAGCTGCTCCTGGAATGGAAGCTGTTCGGGTGGCAACCCAATCGGCTATTTCCCTAATGCTTCGCTTTCGCTCGGTCTTATCCACACATTTGGCCGTGATAAGTGCGTACTCCGGCCCGATCTCGGCACCGAAGAAACCCGTAGATGCCGCCCCGACAACAGTAGTGTAAAAGCCATTCTTCAGTTCGGGCACTTCATCTAAGATTCGCTCGACCTTTCTCACAACCTCGTCAGTCGCCGCAAGCGAAGTTCCGGGAGGAGTCCGAATGCTGATGTTGAACTCTCCTCGGTCCACATCTGGGAACATGGTGAACCCAAACGGCAAGTAGACCATCAATGCTACAACAACCATCGTTAAGCCGAAGACCAGCGCGATCTTCCGGCTCTTTTTATCTATCGCCATAGCCAGAACGCAAAGCGTAAGAGCGATCAGCGCGATGACAACCCTCGGCATCAGCATCCTCACGGCCATAGGACCGGCCTTGCCTTCAGGAAGTGGAAAGACCATCGCGAAGACAACCAGGAGCGACACAAATCCTATCACGATTGTAAGGAACCGATTGTGAAGAGACCATTCGAGAACACCTCTGTATCTCCGATCAATGCTCCTGAGAAAACGCTCGATGCTGCCGAAGACAACCGCACACGCCTCGTCAACACGATCCTTCAGAGAAGCGGCTCCTGATGCTATTCTCTCCCTGCGTAACTCTTCGTCATCTTCTTTTTCCTGCTCACTCTTCATCCACCGCGCGGCAAGCATAGGAGTGAGCGTAAACGACATCAGCAGAGAAAACGCCGTTGCCGTAGCCACAGTGATACCGAACTGCCTGAAAAACTGGCCAACAATTCCTCCCATAAATGCAATAGGGACAAATACGACAACGTCAACAGCAGTAATTGTGATTGCCGCAAGACCAATCTCCGACCGACCGTCAAGGGCCGCCTGCCTGGGATCTTTGCGCATACGCAGATGACGTTCGATGTTTTCCAGTACGACAATCGAGTCGTCCACCAAGATACCTACAACTAGCGAAAGCGCCAGCAGAGTCATAGTATTCTGTGTGAAACCGAGCGCGCCGATTGGTAGAAACGTGGCCATGATTGACGTGGGGATAGCAATAGCCACGATGAAAGTTGCCCGTGCGGTGTGCAGAAAGAGGAACACAATGACGACAACAAGCAGAATTCCCTCCATAAGGCTCTTGTTGACGTCACTAAGCGAGTCCTTGACGAACACTGAGTCGTCGCGCGCTATAACGGTTTTGACTCCAGCAGGCAGGACCGACTTCATCGCCTCAAGTTCCCTCTTGATCCCTTCAGCAACGGCGACGGTGTTGGCATCCGACTGCTTTTGAACCGTGATCGTAACGCTAGGTTTGCCATTGAGTCGACTAAGCTGGTCGGGCTCAGCGATGGTATCCGTAATGGTGGCGATGTCAGCTATTTTGACCGTTGAAGCAGGTTTGCCATCTCTGCCAGGAATTGAGATGCGAACCTTGCCGATCTCTTCGGCGCTCGTAAACTCACCTACGGTGCGGACCGAGTAATCGCGAGCTCCCTCCTTGATCGAGCCGGCTGGCACATTGAGATTGGCACTCTTAATTGCCTGAACTATTGCGGTTATTGAAATGCCATATGCTTGTAGCCGATCCTTGTCGACGGCCACGTTGATCTCGCGTTCCGCGCCGCCGAGAACGTTGACCGATGCAACTCCACCGACCTTGGCCAGCCTATCCGTGATAACGTCATCGGCGAGTATTCTCATCTCCTTAGGCGAGAGCGGTCCCGAGAGGCCAATAGTCATCACCGGCATCGAGGCAATGTCGAGCTTGAGGATCATCGGCTCGTCAATGTCTTCGGGAAGAGTGTTCTTGATAGCGGAAACTTTGTCCCTCACATCGGCTGCCGCAGCATCCAGATTCGTTCCCAGCTCGAACTCAATGGAGACCGTAGATACGCCTTCTTGTGACGAAGAAACCACGTTCCGAACTCTACCGATCGAGGTTACGGCTTTTTCGATAGGCTCGGTAACAAGCGTCTCTATCTCGCTAGGTCCCGCTCCAGGATAGGTAGTGAGGACTGTGACGTACGGGAATTCAATGCTGGGGTTGAGCTCCGCAGGCATCCTAGACCGCGATTGGGCCCCGAGCACAATCAGCGCAAGCACAAACATCACTATGAAAATAGGTCGGCGAATGGATACGTCAGTTAACCACATCTGCTATCTCCGAACCAAAGGGCGAGAGTGGAAATGTCGTCCGGCAACTGCAAACTCATTTTTTAACTTCCGACTCTCAACTTTCCACCTTTACAAGTGATCCGTCCTGAAGGTTTTGTCGCCCCCGCGTGACTACTATGTCGCCGGCTCTCAAACTAGTGGGCGCTACCTCAACATAGTCCCGATCCTCTTGAACAACGATTATATCTTGCCGCCGCACCTTGTTTTTTGGCGACACAACAAAAACCATCTTGGTTCCTCGCCTTTCCTCGACCGCATCCTTGGGCACAAGCAAGACGTTTCGGTGAACGCCTGTTATGATATTTCCCCGTGCAAACATCCCCGGCTTGACGACATGGTTGGTTCGATCGATCTTGATCCGCACAGGGAAGCTACGGCTTTGCCCGGAGGCCGCCGGGTAAATCTCGGCAACAGTTCCCCGAAACACCTTGCCAGGAGCCGCATCGACGCGTACTTCGACAGCCTGTCCCTCCCGCACTTTAACCAAATCCTTTTCAGAAATCTCGCCCTTGAAGTATGTCGAGGCTAGATCGACAACTTCAGCCATTGGCTGGCCAGCGGCCACCACCTGACCCGGTTCAACCAGACGAGACGCAAGTTCGCCGGATATCGGCGATTTGACGTATGTGTAAGACAACTGCTGCTTTGCAAGGGCAAGAGCCGCTTGGGCCTGTTTTACCGCAGCCTTTGCCTGCTTTACGTCCTCTTCGCGAACGAGATTCTGGGCGGCGTTGGCCTTCGCAGTCCTGAGCTGCTCTCTAGCAACTGCCACCTGAGCCTCCGCCTGGCGCACTTCTTCCTTACGTCCCCCCTCCCTGACCAGAGAAAGCTGCTCTTGTGCCGACTTGTACTGAGCCTGAGCAACAAGGTATTGCGTCTTGGCAGCGTCGAAGGCCGACTGCGAGATCGCACCTTCTTTGATGAGCTGCTCGTGACGCTTGTAGTTAGCTTCAGCATTTTCGAGGTTGGCCTTTGCTGAAGCGACGTTGTTTTCAGCAACAAGCTCTTCCTGAGTCCGTGCCGGCTTTTTCACGATCGCTAGCCTGGCCTCAGCCGCTTCGAGCGCCGACCGAGCTTGCTCAATGGCAGCATCAGTCTGGATTTTGGTAACCTTTGCATTGGTGATCGCCTGAGACAGTCGGGTCTGCGCCGCCTCCAAAGCTGCCTGAGCCTGCTGGAGATTGGACAGGGCATCCTGTTGATCCAGCACCACAATCGTAGAGCCTGCTGAGACAGCATCACCTTCGCGAAACAATACCTGCGACACCCGACCCGGAATCTTGGCCGATAGAGTGGCCCGCCTTAGCGCGCTGATGTCGCCAATCACCTCGACCTTGCTCGGCATGTCGCCGATCCTAACGGCCACCGTTTCAACCGGTACGCCTTCCGTACTCCATATCTGCTGTGTGGTAGGCGGAGGTGCCTTTGGCCTCCTCGCCAGGCTTGCGGCGAACAGCCCACCGACGACTATTATTATCACAAGAATTGCTGTCAGCGTCCTTTTCAAGAACAAGCCCTCCAGTTACCAATCATTTCTATTTTTCAGATGATCCAAGCACTAACTCCACGCCGAAGCAAGCGAAATTCAAGCGGAGATTCTTCACTCCGTTAGAATGACAAGATGCCACTAAGTATGATCAACAAGCGAAATGACGACCGCTTAGATACAGCGCTATATACTTTTTCACCTCTGAATAACTGGCCCGGTTGTGAGTAGCTGTAGTTTCGCAAGCTCCGGCTGGTTTCCGATAGCGCGCTCCAGCCCGGCTAGGCCCATCATGTAGTCGTAGCGAGCGTTTACCCATTCAGTTTTCGCCTGCGTAAGCGCCAGCTCCGCGTCCGAAACTTCTACCAGGGTAGCAATACCACTGTTATAACGAATGGTCGCAAGCCGTAAGGCCTCCTCGGCCATGGCAACATTCTCAGAGGTGGTCGCGATACGCTCGATTCCTTCCTGAAGCACAAGTGCGGCGGTCTTGACAGCCAGGGCAACACCAAGCTTGATATTTTCCAAGTTCTGAACAGATTTGTCGACCTCCGCATTTGCCTGATCCACCTTTGCTTTTGTAACTCCGCCGTCCCAGATGGGAATTTTTAGGTCAAGCAAGGCAATCCAAGATTCGTTGGTTGAACTGAAGCCGGCTACTCGAAAGTTATAGGTATAGTTCGCAGTCGCTGCCAGTGTTGGAAGTATTCCCGTGCGTTGAAGCTTGACGTTCCTCTTGCTCAGATCCACAAGGGTTTCGGCTGACCTGACCTCCGGTCTCTTCGCATACGCTTCCTGGATGCTTTTATCAATCTCAACTTTGATGTCCTCAACCTTTATCTCGCTCTTCACGACCTCGGTCGGAGTATTGATATCCAGGCCGATTGTTCTATTGAGAGCAGCGCGCGCAATCGCCACCCTAGATTTCGCGCGAATTAGCTGCTGATTTAAGTTGGCCACATCCACCTGAGCACGGGTGACATCGAACTTGGGAGCAGCTCCTGCCGCATAGCGAGCAGAAGCATCTTTTAGTCGCGCAGTGGCGGCATCCACGGCTGCCTGAGCAACCTCCTCCTGTCCCTGTGCACGTAGAAGGTCATAATAAGCAGTTTTCGTGTCGAATAGCAGCTTCTGAGAAACAACAAGCAAAGCTAGGTAATCAAGCTGAAACTGATACTTGGCAATGTCGCTGATGTATCCGAGTTTCTTAGAAATGTCTATAGGCAACATGAAGCTGACAACGCCAGTAGTGTTATGATCCTGAACCACATCCACACTGCCAAGCCCGGGAACGGTGAAGCTGACAGAGGGACCCTGCCTGGTGTGGGTCAGCTCGGCGTTGAACTTGGGATTGAAGTTCGCGCTGGCTTCCGATATGGCACTCCTAGCCTTATTGATTTGAGCCAGGGCCGCCTTGATCTCCGGGCTTTGACGGAAGGCGATTTCAAGGGCTTGGTCAAGCGTGATCTGTTGGGGCGACTCCTTGACGGAGTCCTGTGCGAACGACAACGACCCGCACCAGATTGCCGCAAAAATCACAGCTAGTATCTTCCTCAAACCGCTCACCTCCGTGCAAACCGATAATTGCGTCGGGCTATTGAGGGTTTTGCTCTTCATCGGCTTCGGCCTCGGCCGCTCGCGACTCGATCTTGCTGAGGCCATCAATCAGGGCGGATAGCATCTCCCGAATTGAATCGATTTTAAACAAGAGTATCCCGGCGCCTTCCGGGTGCCCCATCACAAGCACCTTGTCACCAGGATTGATACCGAACTTCTTCCTGGCGTCCGCCGGGATCACAACTTGTCCGCGCTCTCCGACAGTTGCGGATCCAAAGAAATTCTCTTCTAGCGACAGTCTCACACCCATCGCTAACTCACCCCTTGTGGCCTCGTACTATCAATCATGCAAATCATACATGTATTATATGATTGAGGAGTAGGTATGTCAATACTTGTAGGCAATATTTATTGTTACAGCAAAGACGCCTTTGGCGACCACCCACTCACTTACGAGATTGGAGAAACTCGTTACGCGCAAACCTACGCCTGCAGGGCAAAGCTAACAGCAAACACGATCGATATAGCCGCCATGAGAGGATGAACGTCGCGGGGTTTGCCTCTGAAGAGCTTGAAGAGGGTATAGGCAATAAACCCATAACCAATACCGTGGGAGATTGAGAGGGTAAGAGGCATAACAATGAGAATCAAAAACGCCGGGAAGGCTTCTTCCACGTCTGTAAACGATATGTCTTTAACAACCGACATCAGCAGGAATCCTACAACTATTAGGACCGGCGCGGTAGCAATGCCAGGCACTATGCCGACTAACGGTGTGAAGAACAGAGCCAACAGAAAGAGCAAACCCACAACCACGCTCGTCAGGCCGGTCCTGCCACCCTCTGCAACGCCTGCGGCGCTTTCGATGTAGGTTGTAGTTGAGCTAGCTCCGCAAAATGCACCCCAAGCAGCAGCAAGTGAGTCGATCAGCAACACCTTGTGAAGCTTGGGAAAGTGTCCCTGACTGTCGACAAACCCGGCCTGCTCGCCTACACCTATAACCGTGCCCATCGTGTCGAAGAAATCCACCATCAGGAAAGAGAATATAGCCGCAGCGAAGCCGAAGCTTAGCACACCGAGTACATCAGCCTGACCGAAGTTCGATAGATCTGGTAGCGAGAAAACCCGGTCCGGCACCTTGGCCTGGCCGAAGGCGAAGGCTATGGCAGTTGTAGCGAATATAC
>JAOAGX010000104.1 GCA_026415535.1 Armatimonadota bacterium
CTCTTGTACTGAGTTCGGACCGTGCCAGAGTACTTCTCATCGCCGTAGGTCAGCCTGTCTACCAGGTTGTTCGCTGCGTCGTAGATGTTGATCTCGTCGTTGCGGCCCAGGTTGTGCGTGTTGCCGTCAACGATCTTGACGCTGGCCGCCAGGTTCCACTGGCTCCGAAAAGTAGCTGCACTCCCCTCAATCAAAAGTACCGACTGACCGGGAGCAACAATACCAAATCCGCTCAGGCTCCACGAGCCGGGTGTGCGGCTATCGTCATCAAAACTCCATCCAGTCATATCGATTGGGGTCGATCCGACGTTGGTGAACTCGACAAACTCGGAACCGTACCCGACGTACATCCACTCGGTGATCTCGATCCGAGCGTTGGCCGCTCCGACGATCCCGAGCACCGCTGCGAACACCGCAGCAAGCATCTTAAGGCGCTTCATCTTCTCCTCCTAGTGTGGATTGTCGCGGTTTTCCCGCTTTTTCTAAACACCGACCATCCTACATACAATCAACTACAGTGGCACTGCTTGTACGTTAACATTTGCTTTCATTTGGAAGATCGGACGTAAACGTCTCGGAAGGAGAAAGATAAGTGGTATACGACAACGACTCCGTCTGTGGTTATCCTACAGGCCAATGCTCGGATGGAGTACGTAAGTAACCCATAAGCTCGACATCCTTTTGACCATCCGCGGGTAGTTGGTGGCGAGATCACTAGTCTCGCCGATATCGGACTCAATGTCGTAAAGCTCTCCAGGCCTGTCCTATCATTGCGAACTGCCTTACCATATCGCGGCCCATACGAGAATGACGAGTCGGTGGCTTTCGATAGAAGCAAAGAATTCGCTACTTTTCCAGGGAGAGCAAACTAAATCTACGCCATTGTGGCGAGCATTTGCTTGGTTACGATGTTCTTTGGCGTCTTGCCTGACCAGAAGAGCTTAAGGTCGTCGACTACACACCTGAACATATCACGCCTGCCGTCTACGGTCGGTCCGGCGACGTGTGGCGTCAGGATCACGTTGGGAAGAGTCCGCAAAGGGTGGTCCGGCGGAAGCGGTTCTGGAAATGTAACGTCAAGTGCGGCTTTGATTCGGCCGGTCTTGAGCTCGTTATAAAGAGCTTCGTGGTCAACAAGTATGCCTCGCGCCGTGTTGACAAAGACAGCACCATCCTGCATCATCGCAAACTCACGGGCGCCAAGCATTCCTTTGGTTTCTTCAGTGATAGGAGCATGTAAGGAAACCACCTTTGAAGTCGAAAGCAGTTCCTCTAATGAAACCAACAGCACTCCTATCTCCGATGCCTTCTCCGGTGACATGTACGGGTCAAATCCAACCAGCTCACACTCAAAAGGCGCTAGAAATCTTACGAAAGATCGCGCCGTATGACCCAAACCGATCAGTCCGACCCGCTTACCTACAAGGGTCTCCCACCCGTCGCAGCGTAGACCGTCCCAAGCTCCCTCTGGCGCTCCCGGCGTGTATTTTGGCAGACTGCGAAGAAGCGCAAGCGTCACCAACAGCGCGAACTCGCCAACATACACCCCCATCACTGATGCCGCGTTTGTTACCGTGATCCCGGCATCCCAAACCTCCTCGGCTACAAACGGTTTCACACTTCCGGCCGCGTGTGCAATAATTTTGAGCTTCGGAGCCGCGCTCACGACGGACATATCGATGCGCGGCGAACCCCAACTCGTTATGATAGCGTCGCAGTCGCGAGCACGTTCGATAAGTTCCTCAGTTGTAAACCGGCGACCAAGGTCGTTTTCGACCACCTCAGCAACGGCCTTCAGATCGGCCATTATATCGTCTTGGAAAATGTCTCCGTAGAACCCGCCCTTTTCTTGTGTTATGAGCACTCGCTTTCTATCCGACATTACACCTACCCTATTGTCATCATTTGGCATGGCCAGTCATCTTGAGCCATTTATCTTCCCAGGTATTGCCCTGCATTACCCCGTCATCCCGAGCAACACCTGTTATCCCAAGCACTCCCCGTCACCCTGAGCAACATCCTTTATTATCCCAAGCGCCCACCGTCATCCTGAGCAACATCCGTTATCCCAAGCGCCACCGTCACCCTGAGCAACATCCTTTATCCCAAGCACTCCACGTCACCCTGAGCAACACCCTTTATCCCAAGCGCCCACCGTCATCCTGAGCAACATCCGTTATCCCAAGCGCCCACCGTCATCCTGAGCGAAGCGAAGGATCTCTAAGCACGTTGAGGTGCTTCACTTAGTTCAGCATGACGTGTTACGGCATGCATGCCCCGACAGGCCAGCATAACTTGCACGGCGGGCCAGCACGACATGGGCACAACTTGCACAACGAATCAGCATAACGTGCAAGGCAGGGCAGCACGACGTGTTACGGCTGGTTGGTACGACCCGCACCGCAGGTCATTACGATGTGCCGCGGCGAGTCAGCTAACGTGCACTACGGATCAACACGAAATAGCCACCAGTCGAGCATCACACTATCGGCGGCATGACAGTACTACCAAGCGCCCTGCATTCACGACGGGTCGTCGCACTAAAACCCCATAATGTTACCGCCTGTTTGTTGCTCTCGCAAAACGTCGAATGGCTTCTTCATATCATACTTTGACACAAGCTGAGTTAGCTTGGCGTCAGCGTCGTCAACTGCCCGGTCGATACCCGCCTGAATAGACGGATCTTTCTTCATCTTCTGCAGTTCTGCAAGTAGCCTGGACATGTCCGCAGGATCTGCAATGTTGACCCTTTGCAGCCCGAGAGCAATAGTCCCGATAGCTTTCGCCTCCCTGTAGAGCACGTCGCGATATGCGCCCGAGAACTCTCTGCACTCGTCCGGGGCCGTTTTCTTGTCGAAGTACTGAAGCGTGCTGAGCCAGTTCTTATACTGCCGAACGAGCTCTTCTCTGACAGCTTTGAGCGGATCCAGGTCCTCCTTACCATTCGGATCAGCAGCCATGTCAATCAGTTTCATCAGCGTCAACGTCTGACCACCAACTGAAGATAACGTTAAGGCCTGACCGGTGTCCTTGAGCAGCATCTGGCGGTGCTTTTCAACTTTCCCAACAAACTCCAGGTAATCGACAACCTCCTTGGGTGGTTTGGGTTTAGTAACGCCGGGCGGAGCCGGAGCTGAGGGCGGCGGACCACCTGGAGGAGCTGCCACGACGTTTCCAGGCTGAGGAGTTCCAGGCGGAGCAGCCGCAACGTTGCCCGGCGGCGAAATAGGCGCATTCGGCGCTTGCGTGATCGTAGGCTTGGACCGCGACATTATCACCGCCGCAAGCGCAATTGCCGCAAGCGCGATCACTCCCAGCGTCGCGATTACCCACACAAAGGGCTTGGTCTTCTTCGGAGCCTCGCGAGGAATATACTCGTTGACGACTCCACACCTTGGGCATTGCCTAACGTTCGGAGGCAGGTCTAATCCGCACTTAGAACAGTTCATCGAAGTTCACCTCTCGTGTAACGCGAGTATACCACCAATACCGTATACGTGGGAATAGGGCGTTCATGTGACAAGACGCTTTGAGCACCGTTAGATCCTTCGCTTCGCTCAGGATGACAAGGAAAAGCTTGGAAGGACGCCGAGAGTGACAGGAGAAGTTAAGGACGGCAAGTCGGCTACTTTCGAAGCACTGCGTGGTACGCAGCCTTGGAACGATCGCTGATGCTTCGCAAACACCTTTAGCCCCGAAGCAGGTAAGGCCCGGATCACTGGGCACTACAAGACTGAGTATTCCAAAGACGTTTCGTCGTCGCCCCCACGTCATTCTGAGCGAAGCGAAGAATCTGTGACCATAGTTATCGGACACACGCCTACCAGAGTCGCTGGTGCGAAGATGTGTTTTTTGGGACTGGCTTGGTTTCGGAAACCCTTGCTTGATGTGACTCCGTTCTGGTACTGTATAAGTGCGGATCGCAATCACACACATCCGACCTATAGAGTCCAATGATCGCAATTATCGACTACAAAGCAGGAAACTTGACCAGCGTAAAACTTGCTCTGGAATACATAGGCGCAAGCTGCGAGATCACCAGCGAACCAAGCCGCGTTCTCACCGCTGAACGCGTGATATTTCCCGGCGTTGGAGCTGCAGCGCAGGCAATGAAAAACCTCGCGGAACTTGGCCTTATCAACGCGATTCGCCAGGTGATCAAATCCGGCACGCCTTTTCTTGGAATATGCCTTGGAACTCAAGTAATCTTCGAGTTCTCGGAAGAAGACGGCGGAACTCCGTGTCTCGGCATCTTGCCCGGATCGGTAAAGCTGTTCAACCCTTCAGATCCGACCTACAAGATACCTCAGATAGGGTGGAACACTGTACGATTTAGGCGGAACCTTGGTAACGGCAAAGAGCACGACTTCCACCCGCTCTTTTACGGAATCGAGGACGAAAGCGAGTTCTACTTCGTCCACAGCTACTACCCGGCTCCATCAGAAGCAAGCCTTACGGTAGGCGAAACTGAGTATGCCGGCGTGTGGTTCGCGTCGGTGGTCGCCAGGGATAACCTGTTCGCGACGCAATTCCACCCGGAGCGTTCCGGACGTATAGGGCTGCGTCTACTAGCCAACTTCGTGAGGTGGAACGGCAAATGCTGACCAAGCGCATCATACCCTGCCTAGACGTAAGAAACCGCAAGGTCACCAAAGGCGTGCGGTTCCAGGACAATGTAGACCTCGGCGACCCTGTCGAGATGGCCCTTGCATACAGCGAGGGCGGCTGCGACGAGCTTGTTTTCTATGATATAACCGCATCGGCCGAATACCGACCCATCGATATTGAAATGGTTCGGGAAGTTGCGCGCGTGATACACATTCCTTTTGCAGTTGGCGGAGGAATACGTGGTCTGGACGACATGCAAGAGGTTCTGTTGGCTGGTGCGGAGAAAGTGTCGGTCAACTCGCTCGCCGTCGAGAACCCGTCGATTATCGCCGAAGGCGCGAAGGTATTCGGTCGACAATGTATCGTGCTAGGAATGGATCCAGTTGCCAACCCGGACCGCGCGCGTTTCCCGAGCGGTTACGAAATTACAGTGCGCGGGTTCCGACAACGTACCGGACTCGACGCGCTAGAGTGGGCAAAACGAGCCGAAGACCTTGGTGCCGGAGAAATTGTGGTGAACTCAGTTGACGCAGACGGCACCCGCGAAGGCTTCGAGCTTAACCTAACCCGGCTGATCTCCACCAATGTTGGGATACCAGTTGTCGCATCCGGCGGCGCCGGCACGCCACAGCACCTTATCGACGTGTTCACAGAAGGTATGGCCGACGCTGCAATTATCGCAAGCATGATCCACACTGGCGAATACACAATAGCAGGTATAAAAGAAGAACTTGCCCGAGTCGGAATACCCGTGCGGAAAAAGTGGTGAGGGATTGTTTTAAACGATATCGCCGGATATGTGTCCGATACATATCATGGCCTGGAATCGGATCCGGAATGACACATTCCGAACCATAAAGCAACCGAGTGGAGATTCAGCCTAGCACGACCTCTACTTTGTGCTCGGCACCATCACCAAAATGCGGTATGGTCTGACGAGAAACAATCTCGCCATCGACCTTAATCGTGACCGTCCCTGTTAGTATAGTGGTCGGACGAATTATGTGGATGTCGTACACGTCGCCCCTAAACTTCCGCCTGATTCGACACTCATTCCAAGAATCGGGCAGCCTAGGCCCTAGTTGCAGACCGTCGCAGCTCGCTTGGACCCCCAAAATGCGTTCAACAGCAGCCGAGTAGACTAGGCAAGCTACTCTAGAGTCGCCATCAAGACCGTTTTCGGATCCGAAAAATTGGCCAAGCTCTGTCTTCACCTCAGGCTCGCTCAAGGTTGGCGAGATGAGCTGGTAGTGACGAAGACGACGAGGTAGGCTCTGATGCCCCGGATTACTGACAAGGTTGCCTCCGCTTTTGAGCTTCAGTAGACCGGCGGACGACGATACTTGGCCTGTAATCGCCGACCACTCCCCAAACGCCCATTGAACTATCGGATTGTTCAAAGCGGCGGATGATGCGGCGCATAGCCTGAGTATCCTTTCACAGTGCTCTTCAAGGGTGATCGAGGACCCATCACCCGTTACGACCGGCTGACCAAGCAAGGTGAGATCACCAGTCTCTACTACGTAGCGCGCCGCGCAAGCCGGAAGCCAGACTAGCTCCTCAAGTGGAAGCGTCATAACCAGCTCGTCGTCCGGCGAGTATGTTCCGGCTGTAGAAATACCGGACGCAAATGTCAGCAGGTTTTGTCGGCAGTCCATCCGAGCAGTAGCGCACAATGGATATAGCCGTCTGATGGTGTCTGCGACAAGCAAGGGATCAAAGCAAACCCCACCGGTCCGCTGTCTAATCCAACCGGTATAAGCCTCGTATGGAAGCCATGTGTTGACAAGCGCGTTGAAGACGCGGTCAGGCGTATCTACGGATATAGTGGAGCAAAGTTCCTCCCATCTTGCGCGCGCAGCCTCTACAGCTTCTGCAACAAGCCTTGTCTTGCCCAATCCGCGTGCCAAGTCAAGAGCCTGCTGGGGACTCCGAGCGACACCGAAAACGAAAGCGAATTCTGCCTCGCCCTCGATAGGCAACTCTACCTTGACCGTAAAACTCGCTATTGCCTTCGCACTGGGACCATCCGAGGCCGGCTTACCTACGCCATCCAGCTCGCGCGGATTGCGTAGCGTTCTACCGTCCCCAATGAACTCCGATTTCTCGGTTTGATAGCGAATAGGAAACAGCGTACTAGAATGGAAAAGCACTAGATCGCCGGACCGGTCGTCTTCCACTCCTACTGAAGACAGCGGCCGCCTCATCATAATAAGCTTTTCGCGATCCTTGTAACTAGTTTCAAGCCCTGGTCCAATGCACGGTTCGACGTAGGTGGTGAAGGTTAGGCTGCGCTCAGTGGCCGAGCGGTTTTCGAGTCGTACTAGCCAAACTTCGACGGAACGACCCGGCAGCGTAGCAATTGTGATAGCGGTGGCAATCTTGTTCTTCAGTGTTTGCGCAGTAACCTGGCCCGGAAAAAACGAAACCTGGTGCTCATCGAACCGTTCGCAAACAGGCGCGAAGAAAGGCGACCAAACTTGGCCCGAATCACAGTCACGTATATACCACCCCCTTCCGTTGCCAAGCGGAGTCGTTATGTCAAGACCCGCAAATGTGCTTCGTCCTGCACCATCAGGGGAAATATGAACAGCGTAGTCGGAACCCAGGCTCGCCAGCACTGATCCGAAAGGGCTTTCGCCCCCGAGCTGGG
>JAOAGX010000105.1 GCA_026415535.1 Armatimonadota bacterium
GTCCTAGGTTGTTCCTGATCGTCAACTGACCGTTCCACGTGCCGTCAACTTTCATCGGGAAAGGAACGAAGGGCACTACGTTTCCACTGGAGTCTCTCCATTCAAGCCTAGAAAGGTCAACACCAACACGATAGGTTTTCCAAAATATGGTTGAGCTTTCTACTGCCGTTCCGGCCTTCCGCCATAAAAGCCATAGCCTATCTACGTAAGCTGGTTTAGGATCACCCGTGCTTGTCTTCCACTCACACATCCCAGGGTTTGCACTTGGATTCATCAAAGTCCGTTCGATGAAGGCGCGAGGGCTATCGTCAACGGCCAGGTCGGTAGTAAGTCGCCATGTTTGTGGCGTGTAGTCGGCCACGACCTCTGGCGCAGTCACGGTCCCGTCGGGATTTTTAATCTCTCTGAGCGGATTGGTGAAGCGAACTATTCCCGCGGAGAAATCAACCAACATCTCGCCTAGTATCTTCTGCGTCAGGCTGTCCTTAGGATACTTATATGCGTAAACTCCAGTTGCTTGATCAATTTCGAGCCGAAAGTCAGACTCGGTAACAGCGCTGTCGAGTCTAAGAGGCGCTGGTGGAACGTAGATGACCGCGCCGTTTGGTCCAACCACGCTTCCGTCAGTCCCGCTCACAAACGAACCAGGAGGCAATGTGATCTGCGAATCGACCTCGTAGCCCTTCGGGAAGTAAACACGAATAAACGGCAGGTCAGGATTTGGTTTGCTGAAATCGTATTTGCCCCAGTCATCGGGAATTGGAACGTCCAACCCCTCCGCAACCCGCTTAGGATCAAGCCTAACCCATGCCAGGTGTTTCGACGTGAAGAAGCCAAACTTGGGATCACGTACCAGCTTTTCCCCAAATACCCTGGGCATAGGTTGAGCTTTTCTGCCCGGTGAAGAATCGGCGTTGGGATCGCCAGGAGCAACAGCGGCGTATCTGCCCAGCATAATATCGGCGGTCCGATAGAGCTTGTTTATGCCAGCGTAGACCACGTCGAATAGGTGCTTGGACCCCACGGTAATAGGAGAATTCTTGGTAAGATCGACCCAGAATTGTCTGTGTACTGCATTGGGCGAGCTTACCGAGGTAAGACAATCCGGGGTTCTCAGCCTTACGTCCGGACTCCAGGCATCCGCAGGCGGATTGCCGCTATTGGGAACCGTATTCGGGAAGGCTGGTGCTTGATTGTTAACCGAACAGTAGATTGACCATCGACCACTCTCGCCGCCTTGCCAAAACATCCACATTCGGTGGTTGCCGTCGCCCCGATCGAACACGGACACGCACGGGTATCGCTTGTCAGTGCCTGGATCGTGCTCGATCGAGTATATTTTGCGATCTTGAGCGGTCACATCGCCGTGAGTTGCGTCAGTGTAAAATATGCGGTGCTCGTGGCTAATCTTGTTGTCCGCGTCAATTACATTTGCTTCTCCCGCCCAGACAAGCCAAGTACGTCCGGCGTCAGCATCAGGCGGAACGTCTAGGTTTTCGCCAATAAAAGGCGAATGATGACGTACGGATTGTAGCCCTGTCGTTTTACCGCTGAAATTCCAATCCATAACTGAGCGGCCGGGAGCCGAGCCAATTAACGGAGGCCACTGCTTGTTAGTATCAGGGAACAGTGGCAAGTACGGGCTGTTGCCTAGCTGAGGAACTACCCACATCTGAAGCCCAGCCGGAATCCAGGTGTTGTTCTGTTGATCCCACGCGAGCAGCGCCCTGTTTATGAACCACGGCGCCGAGGCAAATTCACGTAGTCTAGGATCGTCAGGCGGCGCGTTGGCGATAATTGACCGAATCGCCGGGTCGAATAGCCTGTTGCTCGACCAGAAAAGGTAAACATTTCCAGTCTGAACATCGCGGAACGCAGCAGGGGTAGCATCACCAAACTTTGGTCGTGAATCAGAGTCGATTTGGCCGATGGTAGCCGGGAATAGGTCGCCAGTCACCTGGCTCTCCCTAACAGTTACCTTCAGTCCGAACGTTGGTGCAGCGAATGTAGTTATGGGACCTGAAGGATTTCCAAAACTTGCGTAAACCGGTACAAACGGCGCGATATAAGTACCTACCGGCTGACCGACAGGAACGGTGACGCTAACTTCCGTCTGGAACGGTTTCATCAATTCGGCATCAGCTGGGTTGAGTCCCGAACCTTCCAGAGCTTGCCTGTAAGCAGCCTTAGCATTTGCCTTGGCCTGACCATAGTCCATATCCCACTTTCTGGCATCTGGAACAGACATGATGGAGGGATCAGGATCCCCTACCCTAGGCTTGGTGAGCGTGTAGCCGAGATTTTGTCCGGCAATATACGTTACGAATGGCTCTCCCTTCATCGCTTGAAGGTAGGATGCGACAGGAACGATAGGCTCGACTGAGCTTCGCACCTCCCAACCAGGCAATACCGGGCTTGAAAGCAACGATTTTCCGTACTCTGCAGGATCCTTAATCAAATACAAAGGCGCATTGGGATGGCCGATTCGGACGTCGTATAGGTTCACGTTGCCAGCGTTTTTTATGGTTACTCTCTTGAAAAACTGTTTTATCGCGGGGTGCGGGTTTACGGCCGTAAAATCGCCCGGGCCCGTAGGAGGCGGGCTGAGATAACACCCAAACCCGTGAGGAACTCGCCCAACGTCGATCAACTGCTCCTCAACCTCGATCCTAGGATCCGGCGGGACCTTTACCGCGATCCTGAATTCGCGGTAGGCCTCCTGGCGAACGGAAGGCCTACCACTAGTGACGTTGCCCGAGTCGAATGCCCCGTCCCCGTCTGAATCCACGTACGCTTGCAAAACGGCCTGGTACCCGCGAGTATTGGCAGGTTGAAACCTTGGAACCTCGACCGAAACCTGAACCGTATCCGGCCTGAGTTTAGACCTCTCATAACTAGCCGGGTAGTTTGGATCGAATACCAGAGGCGGCAACGTAGTTTGCACGCGTGAGGGATCGGAGTCATCAAAATACTTGCGAAAGCGCTGATAACGCTTATAAATATGCGGATAGTCGACCGATTCCGGACGAAACTCCCAAGGGAATAAGAAACCGCCCGAAGCCTGAATTTGAGCGTTCCCGCCAGTCCACCGTAGGTCAGCAGCCGTAATGCGAAATCTTTCGATCTTTCTCTGAACCTGAGAGGACGGCGCAATACCGGCAGCAGGATATATGAGCCCGATACCACTACGGTCCATCACACCAAGGAGTTTGATCGGCGAAGTCGTACCGTGAGCCACACTTTCCAAATCGAGCGTGAGCGGACTGGAAAAGAATTCGCCGCTGTTATTGAACGCGCCGTTGCCGTTGAAATGCGCCTGAGGATCATTGCGGTTTGGCGAATAGCTCCACGCGAGCTCGCCGGAGCCAGTGTTGATGGCCAATGGATTATTAATGCCGATGTCTTGGGGATCGTAACTCACGATCTCGGTCCCTGTCTTCGAAGCGGCTTTGGTAACCGGCACCGGCGCACCCATAGACTCTCCAGCGCTCCCAGGCTTAAGCCGCGGAAGCGGGATGGTAAGCACGGGGAAGACAGCGCTTGATGCGTCTGTGGGAGGTTGAGTGCCAGGCGGTAGCCTCCTAATCTCGACAATAAGCTTCCAGCCAGGACCGGGAGTAGGCGGATTCGACGAATCGCCCCTAAGCTCTCTTTCAAGCTCAACCAGCGCAAAGCACCGCTTGACCTCCGCACCTTCGCTTTGACCTTCTTGCGGCGAGTATCTCAGCGGTTCGTAGTAGGTAAACGGATTTGTATTGTTGGAGCCCTCGTACGCAACCCTAGGTTCCTTATCCAATACGGTGTACTCCCTGAGCACACTGAAGGCTCCTGAAAATCTTATCTCACTACCAGCGCTGGAGCCAGGACTTTGGTTGACCAGCGTAAACCTGATCTGAGCACGTTTGGCACCTTCATTGGGGGGCTTGGTGTAAGGAGCAAGGAACTCCAAGCCAGGAAGATTCCAAACTATTAGATGGAGCCTCTCGCCCCATTCTAGGTACAGCGGCTG
Source organism: Armatimonadota bacterium (assembly GCA_026415535.1). Lineage (GTDB taxonomy): Bacteria > Armatimonadota > UBA5829 > UBA5829 > UBA5829 > CALJES01. Next base: position 4,010 of record JAOAGX010000105.1, read on the forward strand.
GTTGGCTAAACGAGAGTTCTTATCTGGGAATACATAGTTCCGCCGCTCCTTGGCATGTTTCAGTAGTTCATTATTGATGTCGTCATCGCGTTCTTTGCCAGTCTTGCCATCAAAAGACTTCGTTGGCTGCTTCATTTCACGGCTGATGATCGGGGGCCACTTGTCATTTGGATTGGACGCAGGCCACTGCGGAGGCCATATATCCGGCAGTATATAGCGCTTATTTCCTTCGTGATCGGTTTTGACGGGGTTAGAATTGTCCGCGTAGTCCTTGCAGGCCTTCCAAAAATCGTAAGGGAACACGTCGAACTGAATTTCCGTATCGGGCGAGAGAGCAATCTCCATCTGGCTGCGGTCGTCCGGATTACCCTCAAAAGGCCACTCGCCGCCAGCCCATCTACCTCCCCAAGCACCGCCCTCCTGCGACCAGGCATAGACTCGGCCATCGCTACAACCGCAATAGACGTAACTCACCTTTGCTGTACCTACCTCTAGGTTGGTCAGGTTTGGTGAGGAGAAGAGCTGGCCCTCGCATCTCCAGCCAGTGTAGAACTTTCCGTTATAATCCCAGGCGCTCGTGCCGTCTTCAGCCTTGAACCAATGGAGGACACCCTTTTCCCTCATGTCGCCGACGAACATTACGACATCGTTGTTGAGGGTATCTGGTCCAGTGAGGGCTACCGATGCCTGGATAGTGGATAAAGTATTCGGCTCGAGGTACCAATGGCCGTGAACGGTTTTCTCTGTCCCGTCCGAGTTGAACTCCACCCAGAGTCTGCGCTCCTTGGTAGGGTTGTTCGGCTCGGAAAGATCGAATGAGTAGACTCTGCCATCGGTGCTACCGATCCATGCGCGCTTAAATTGATTGGGAAGAGCAGCAATAGCAGCAGTCGAATATCTAAACGCGCCTAGCGGAAGCTGTTTGCTCGGCGCACCTTCCTCAATGTCCGGATATTTCCAAAGTAGTCCATCAGAATTAGAATTACTGGCTGCTTCAGTGCTGAAGCAATAGAAGATGCCGTAAACGGAGCCGATCACGAATTGGTTGTAGTCTTTGTCAATGGCAGGTGATGATGTGAAACCTACTAAGCGTCCAACCTGCGAATCTTCCTTCGGCCAGATCCAAGCCTCAATAGGCAGACTTTCAAAACTTGCACCTTTCACGCCCTCGAGCCTGCGGATCTTGCCGTCCAGCCCGGCAATGTACAACCTGTTGTTCCAATAGGCCGGTGAAGCACCCATTGCTCCCATACTGGGATCGTCAATGTCGGCGTCGCCAGTTACTTTTCTCTTTGTCCGAACCTTGGGGTATATCCACTTGAGCTTGCCGACCCTATCTGTGTTCGTAGATCGCGCGTCGAAAGCCAGTGCCCTTCCGCCAGCGGTAACGACAAATACATTTTGTGCCGACGGCTTGGGTTCCGAATTTGGGTCACCATCGATATCAACTACCGGCGTACAGTAACCGAACGCATCGATTGTGTTGGGCACAATCATACACGCATCTGCAATCACAATGTAATCCGCTGAGGTCTTGGGAGGAATTCCCCTCTCGGGATCACCAGGGTCCACCGCTTTTGTCTCGGTAGAAAGCGAGACTTTCTTGACGTTGAAATAAGAAGAGCCGAGTTGGACCCACCTGCCCTGATTATCGATATTGGCTTGATCGACTGCGACCTTAGCTTCCTTTTCGCCGCCATCGGCGTCAACATAGGTAACGGTGTAGGTAGCGTCGCGCGCTCTTTGTTTGGGTTCGCTTGTCGACACGGCCGGAACCCAAACGAACACTTTATAGGCCAAACCCTCTTCCGGTTCCCCACCTTCGTTCTTCCGTAGCTCGTCAGTAAATCCCCATCTTGCTGCTTCCCTCGGCGAATTAGCATCCGAACATTGGACGAAGTGATACTCTCCTCCGAAGGCCTCAGCCGGACGCACAGTTACCGCCGCGGTATCCAACACACTAGTGGGACTTTTTTCGCCGAGTGTGACTCCCGGGCCCTTCCAAAGCAGCTCGCCGGTCACTGCATCGATCGCGTAGACCTGCATATCCATTGCTGCAACGTAGCATACAAGTCGAGATGTGACACCATCGGGTTCGATTATCCTGGCGAGAGTAGGCGATGAGTATATCCCGCCCTGAATGGGACCTTCTATCTCATTTGGCGAAACGGCGATACCGCTTACGGTAGATCCGAGGTATCTCTGCTCCGGCTCACGCGGATATCGCCAGACAGGCGTGCCAAGGAATTTCGAAAGCGCCCAGTTTCGTTCCCAAAAGTCACCTTCGCCCCTGTTATAGGCCTCGGTGGAAGGTGTGACGCTGTTTATGCAATAGACCGCTCCCGTGTCCGGCGCGCCGGCGGAGTTGGCAACTGGCGACTCAACAGAACACGCGTAGACAGCCTGAATCATTCCGCTCCAGCTGCCAGCCGAGATAGTGATTTCCTGTCCCAAGCGATTCTTGTCTTTGAACTCCTCCCACTGACCGCTCCACGGGATCTCAGCACTTGCAACGGACGCGTATATTTCCATGCCAGTAACGGGAACAAACTTTACCGCGTCGGCCGCAATCACTACATTGTTGGCTTCGATAAAATCCTTGCTGTCGTCGGTAACGTTTGACAGTCTTACATAGTAGTCACCCGCGCCGGAAAAGTCGAATTGCCTATCGGTTAGAAGCCGCCATTCTCCGCCGCCTATAGTTTGGTCAAACTTGTAGGTGGTTTCTCCGGTTTTATCGCGGACAGTGTATTCGGCCTGGGAGGTATTGCGATATAGCTTGCTACCCGAAGCAAGCTCATTGTAGCTGGTAGGAACCCAGATCATGATCTGATACCGGCCCGGTGGAAGCCCGTTTTCATCTTCGTCAGAGCTCTTTTTGGGAAATCTCCATTCGAAGTACTTCGGAGTATCACCGCTACCAAGATCAGACTTGCTCATGGCACGAGTAACAGTCACGTGCTCTTTCAAACTGTCCTTGGAGGTGAGATCTATAAGATCCGTCCACGAGTTTGCTACGCTTTCGCTATCGAGGTCGTCTATAGTTGACTTTTCTTCATCAACATTCAAACCTACCCCGCGCGGAAAGGCCCAGATGAGGTTAAGAGAAGCAGGGTTAGTAATGTCGGTACAGTCTTTGTTCTGGCCCTTTCGGAAGGAGTCCATGTGATATGTG
>JAOAGX010000106.1 GCA_026415535.1 Armatimonadota bacterium
GGCGATCGAGTGCTTTTGTGTGTGGGAGCTATAGCTATTGTTGCCCTACTGAACCTGCGCGGCCTGCGCGAGTCTGGAACGCTATTTGCAATACCAACATACGGATTCATACTCAGCGTAGGCGCGATGGTGACAGTAGGGTTGTTCAAAATGATCACCGGCGCCCCGATCAAGCCCGTACACGAAACATTTCCAACAGGCCCTGAGCCGATTACCGGATTCGCGCTTTGGTGGCTAATCCTTCGCGCATTTGCCGGTGGATGCGCGGCGATGACCGGCACTGAGGCGGTTGCCGACGGGATTCCCGCTTTCAGGCCGCCCGAATCGAAGAATGCAGCTGCCACGCTCGTGTATATGGCATTCATACTTGCCTTCCTTTTCATAGGCATATCGGTACTTGCACACGCTTACCAGGCGGTTCCATCTGAGGTTGTTGCAGGCATTGAGCCGATCCACGGAACTCCGGAGACCGTAGTCTCTCAGATCGCGCGCGGCGTATTCGGCCGAGGCTGGTTCTACTATCTTATTCAGACTATGACCGCTGCGATACTCATTCTTGCGGCAAACACAGCGTTTCAAGATTTTCCCAGGCTAGGTTCGATCCTGGCGCGTGACCGATTCGCGCCGCGGCAGTTGGCTAACGTTGGCGACCGGTTGGTATTTACAAACGGCATACTTGCCCTGAGCGCACTGGCGGCGGGGTTGATAGTGATCTTCAAAGGCGATACGCACGCACTGATTCCGCTCTATGCTATTGGGGTTTTCATATCCTTCACGCTTTCGCAGTTGAGTATGTGCCTGCGGCAGCGTCGTTTGAAACAGCCCGGGTGGAAGTTCTACTCGAGAATAAGCCTTTTCGGGTCGTTTGCAACGGGCGTTGTGGCACTGGTTGTGGCGGTAGTTAAGTTTACGGCAGGGCCAGTAATACCAGTTTGGTTTTTCCACATACCAACTGGCGCTTATATCGTGCTATTGTTAATTCCTTCCATCGTCTACGTTTTGCTCAAAATCAATCAGCATTATCGCGAGCTTGGCGAACAATTGCGCATCACCGAACCGCCAAAGCCCAGACCCATCAGGTCAACCTCCATAGTTCTCACGGCTGGTGTACACAAGGGCATCTTACAGGCGCTGGAGTATGCATCTACACTCTCGCACGACTGCCGCGCTCTGTATATTGAGATAGACCCTAACGAGACGGCCCTGATACGCGACCGCTGGGAAAAGTTCGCCCTGCCCATGCCACTTGTCATACTTGAATCACCATATCGAACCGTGATTGAGCCAACTATCAAGTATCTAGAAGAGGTGAAAAAAGAGCGGCCGGATCATGTCGTCACTGTGGTGATTCCAGAATTCGTTCCGGCAAAGTTCTGGCACAAGCTGCTTCACAACCAGTCGGGCCTGATGCTCAAGCTAGCGCTTATGCTGCGGCGCGACATCGTTGTTACAAACGTGCGTTACTATTTGGAGAAGTAGGCTCGATGATTATAGAAGCGCGAGAAGACACGATAACCCTGCGAGGCGAGATCAAGAGCAACATATGGCCGGCTATTCAGGCGGCAGCAGCATTGCTTCTTGAAAAACATCCGACCGGCATCATTATCGACTGTTCCGGTCTCACCAACATAACTGCAAAAGGCGCGGAAACCTTCGCGGATGCGCTCGGATATATCACTTCACACAACGCTAGGATTATCGTTGCCTCGCTCGCTCCCGAATTGTTGGAGATCGGTAAAAGCGTGCCGGCGGTCCGGGCGCAGCTTCCAATGGCTTCAACGGTCGAAGAAGCGCGGAGAGCCCTGAGCCTCGTCGAAGTTGCGCCACAGCGCGGCAAGGCCAGGCTGGCCGGAGTTGCGCCGATCGTCGGGAACTGGCGCAGGGCGGTTTATTTTGCCGACAAGCTAGCAGTTGGCGAGAATTGCGAGATACACTTGGTTGATCTGATTAAGGTCCCCAGAACTCTGCCTGTTGGTACGCCAATGCCTGAACGTGAAGCCGCTGGACTGGCAAGGTTGGAAGAGGCTAAGAGCCTTGTTAGGGAGACAGGACTCAAGTGTTTCACGCACGTCGAGCGAGTGAGGTCGGAATCAGTCGGGCTGGTCGAGTTCGTGCACCGGTTAGAGGCAGACTTCGCTGTGGCCTCTATCGAGCGTGGCAAGATGGGCGAACCGCATATCGAGGAACCGGAGGCAATGATGCTTCTCGAAGAGGCGGATTTCGAGGTATCGGTTATAAATGGTGGGCCGACGGAGGCGAATCGTCCGGTGACTCAAGCGGTCGTGCCGGCAGTCGGCGCGTGGGACCACGCAGTAGAACACGCATGTAAACTGGTTTCCGGACCGAATGCGCTTGTTACGGTAGTCTATCTGATTGCAATTCCTCGAACGCAGCCCATAGATGCTGCAATGCCCGATGCAGAAGCCGCGGCTTCCGACTGTGCAAAGGAAGCCCTGCGTATCGCCAAGAGATACCCGGTTAAAGTTAATCCCAGAACGGAGCGTGTGCGCGATCCAATACGCGGTTTCCTACGGTTTGTGGATTCGAACGCTTTTGATCTGGCTGTCGTCGGCGTGAAGGGCGAAACTACAAGTGACTATCACATCGCTCATACAATAGCGACTGAGCTCCTGCAGGAATTGCCTTGCGAGACGGTTTTTCTGCGTGTTCAATAAGTATCGATAAGTGTCATTTAGATTTTTTAGTTAAAATATTATCTAAAGTACACTCAAGGCGTGATTTAGATACCCCGTCATTCTGGGCGAAGCGAAGAATCTCTCGAATGGCAAAAATTCTTTTCGCGTAATGGTTACGAGCCAATGCAAGATCATGTAGCCGAGGAATTCAAGAAGCTGGTTGAGACGGTAGCCAAGCTTCGGTCGCCGGAAGGTTGTCCATGGGACCGAAAGCAGACGCACGACTCGCTGAAACGATATGCTATTGAGGAAACCTACGAAGTCGTTGAGGCAGTCGATTCTGGCGACGAGGGTCGACTCAAGGACGAGCTTGGTGACCTGTTGCTGCAAGTGCTGTTACACGCACAGATTGCGAGCGAGTCTGGCCGATTTGACATCGCCGATGTCTGTCGTTCCATCCGGGAGAAGTTGCATCGCCGCCATCCTCACGTCTTTTCTGACACTCAGGTTTCCGGTGTTGAGGACGTGTTGGTTAACTGGGAGAAGATCAAGCGATGTGAACCGGGCTATGAGGATCGAGAGTCGGTTTTGGACGGTGTTCCCGCAAGCCTCCCGGCACTGATGCGTGCAGCTGTGATGAGTAGAAAGGCTGCTAGAACCGGCTTTGACTGGCCCGACATCCACGCGATTTTCGGCAAGCTGAGGGAAGAAATCGGCGAACTCGAAGCTGCAGTAGATTCAAACGATCCTGTTCACATCAAAAGCGAGATCGGAGACCTGCTGTTCACTGTGGTCAACATTGCGCGGTGGGCGGACATTGATCCTGAGGAGGCTTTGCGTGATATGTTGAAGAGGTTCGCCTATCGATTCGGGCGGATCGAAGAGCGAGCACGTGAAACCGGCCGCGACATCCGAGAAATGACCATTCAGGAGATGGACGAAGTCTGGGATGAGGCCAAGTAATATGTGCTATAGATCATCCTGGCAGTAGAAGGTATGTTGCTCTCGGTGCGAGTGTCGGAGCATTGTCCCAGCATATTACGGCAGTTCTACTTTAAACCAGGTCCCGCAACTACCAGTGTGGCCGCTTCCGGGTTAAGGTATTTCGCTGCAGCAGCTTTTACCTGGTCAAATGTGACGGATCGATAAACCTCGGCGTACTTTGAGAGATAGTCTACTCCGAGGCCGTAGAACTCCGCATTTAGAAGTTGACGCGCGATGCCGGCGTTTGTTTCCAGCGCGATGGGGAATACCCCGACAATGAACTCCCTCGCCTGCTCAAACTGCTTTTTCGTGGGACCGTCCTTCTTGAACTTGGCAATGTTTTCCTTGAGGGTATTTAGGGCTTCATCAAGGTCTCTCGGACTCGTGCCAAGCGCGGTGTACCACGGCCCTGCGCCCAGCGTGGCTTCGAATGTCGAATATACGTCGTATGCCAATCCACGCTTTTCTCTAATCTCGTTCCCGAGAATACTTGCAAGAGCCCCTGCTCCTCCCAGTATCTGATTCATCACTCGGACAGCGTAGAAGTCGGGGTCGCTGCGCTTTAGTCCTAGTGCGTGGCCGAATAGGAGGCTGACCTCACTCTTGTCCTCCATTGGGATCGCGATTTTTGCCCCTTGAGTTTGTGGTTGCACTGTTGGAATGTTGATATTGGGCGGCGGTCCTTCAGCTCTCCAGTTTCCGAATGCCCGCTTGACTAGCTCCACAGCTTCTTTTGCTCCTACATCGCCGGCGATCACTATGATTGTTGTGTCGGGGCGGTAGTAGGTCTTGTAGAAGACTGCCAGATCTTCGCGCGCAATGGCCTTGAGGTTGTTTTTAGCATCTTCGAAGTTGAGCATGTGATAAGGATGACCTGGAGGAAACACAGCGTGATAAAATGCTCGCATTGCTTGAGCGTCTGGTGACTCTTCGCTTTGTACCAAGCGTGACAAAGCCTCTCCTTTAGCTCGCTCGAACTGGTCCTCAGGGAACGACGCGTTCATAAGTTCGTCTGCTAGGACGTCAAGAATCATTGGCAAATCCTTGGTTAAGCACCTTGCTCGGAACTCGGCCGACTCGACACCCGACGACGTGTCTATGCTCGCTCCCACGAAATCGATTTGCTTGGCGATCTCAAGTGCGGTGCGATTCTTAGTACCGCGAGTGATCGTCTCAGCCACGAGGTTTGCCACCCCCGACTTGCCTGGTGGATCGAAGTAGCTTCCTGCCTTGATGTTGCCTGCCACAGCGATTGTAGGGTTAGAGTGGTTCTCGTGCACAATCACCACAAGGCCATTTGGCAAGGTCTCTCGATAGGGCCTTGCAGCTTGCTGACGACTTTCTCCCGATTTCATCCTGGCAGTAAGAGAAACTGGAAGAGAAACACTTTTGCCACGTGCTCTTCTTCTAGGAGAGAGCAGGGGAGGGGTCCTGTAAAACTCGCAACCCTTCGAATACTGAACCTCCCCAGAATAATCTTCACCCTCCGGTCCGCTAGCCTCGCCATCAGTTGGAATGAAGCGAGCAATTGTAAGGTTGTCTTCTACCAAATACTTTCGCGCAACTTCTTGAACCTGCCGTGCCGTAACGGCGTTGATGCGCGGGATAAGTGTTTCCAAATACCGCCATGAAGTCACGGTGTTGTAGTAACCGAGCTGTTCACCCTGATCGGAAACACTGTCGTTTTGGAACACTACGTATGCCTGCAACTGGTTTCTTGCGGCTTGTATTTCCTCTTCGGAGGGCGGAGAGGACTTGATCTTTTCAACTTCGGCGAGAAGCGCTGACTCAACCGTTGCGATATTAACTCCATGCCTGGCGGTTGCGCCTAGTATGAATAGGCCTGGGTCGCGGCGAATATCGGCGCTGGACCAGGCAGAAGTCGCAAGCTGCTTTTCTACTAGAGCTTGGTATAGCCGACTGGACCGTCCGCCGCTAAGAATCTGGTCCAGAATCATCATTGCGTAGCTGTCAGGATCGTCTATTGCAGGTCCGTGATAGCCTAGTTGGATGCGTTCGGCGTTTCCGCGAAGGCGGATGTTAATCTCACGCTTCCCGCGCTGCCTGGGTTCGTTTGTGTAGACCTGTTTTGGCATTTTGGCCGGAGGCTTCTTGCCAAAATATTTTCTGACGAGCGCTAATGCTTTTTTCGGATCGAAATCGCCGACTAGCACGAGCGTGGCGTTGTTGGGGTGGTAGTAAGTGTGGTAGTAAGTTGTGAGCTGACTCCGGCTAATGTTCTCGACATCAGATTGCCATCCTATAACAGGCCATTGGTAAGGGTGTGCTTGGAACGCGGTCGACATCAATCCCTGATACAACTGCCAGCCGGGGTCGTTCTCGCGTCCCTGCCTCTCTGAAAGAACTACCGTCCTTTCCTTCTGAAATTCCGAATCAAGCAGAAGCGCGTTTCCGACACGCTCTGCAAGCGTCTTAAGGGATAATTCAAGGTGTTCGCTCGACATAAGTTGCCAGTAATAGGTGAAATCGGTCCAGGTAGCCGCGTTCTCAATACCGCCTTTTTCGCGGATAATGCGTGTGATTTCGCCTTTCTTATAGTTCTTGCTTGAATTAAAGAGCATATGCTCCAGCAGATGCGATATGCCGGTGATTCCGGTGTGTTCGTTGCGTGAGCCGACTCTAAACCACACTTGGGCTGTAAAGACAGGTGCGGCGTGGGATTCCTTCATAAGGACAGTTAAACCGTTAGGCAGCTTGGTTTCAATGACCCCTGTCGCTTGCGCGAGTGCCGAAGATGTCACTAGAAGCCAAGCGATTATAAACGCGAAAACCTTGCGGTTATTGCGTGTAAGTCGAGAGATCATAGGATCCTCCAAGCGAACTGAGGTTTTTGCGATAGAACTTGCTTGTTTCAACAATAGCATCGTCGTCGAGTCAACAGCCATCATCGTAAGGGTGTCGAAAGGATTTGTCAAACCTATCCCTAGACGGAGACCGCCGCCACGAAAGGCGCTCTATCCCGATTACTCCGGGTGGTGGAGCTTTGTACCAAGCCCAAGGAACCGGCCCGGAATACATGGCTACAACCTGATGTCGGAGATAGAGTGACTGGCAATGACAGACTCGGAAGTAGGTTCCGGCGCCGCTAGAAGAGTCTTAGGGAGGAAAGAGGAATGGAAGCGCATGGTCGGATGTTCCTAGCTGAGAGCGGATCAAGAATAACTTTAATAGCGTCCGAGGCTCAGCCTGGTGAATTCGGAGAGTCATATATAGATGGTACTCCTGTATTGGGCGAAGACGTTTGCGGCTAATAAGGGCAGTCAGATTATCAAAGGAGATTCTTTTGTAGGTTGTAAGCTATTACTTATAGAACTTCTCAACGTGGTGATACCAGGATTTTTCACTCGAGGAGAGTCGGTTCGTATTTTACTTGTAAAGTTGGAGGATGTGGTTTGGACAGCGTAAAGATCGGTTTTGTTGGCGTCGGAGGAATGGGGCAGTGCGCCCATCTCAAGAACTACGTTACCATACCAGGTTGCGAGGTTGTGGCGATTGCCGAGATCAGAGAGAATCTGGGCAAAAAGGTA
>JAOAGX010000107.1 GCA_026415535.1 Armatimonadota bacterium
TATCGAGGGTGTTCGGGTTGCACGAGTCCCGACGGATCCTCCCCACATAGGTTGGATCCTTGTGGGCTGCGAACAAAGGCATGGGATACTTGCTTGCAGCGGGATCGTCGATGACCTCGATACCCGGCCAGGCTGCAAGAGCCTCGCGAGCTTGTTCAACAGTGATTGGATTGTGGAATTCGACGTTGATCGCTTCAGAGTGTGCGCGAAATACTGGCACGCGCACACAAGTTGCAGAGACGGCTAAATCCGGAATCCCGAATA
>JAOAGX010000108.1 GCA_026415535.1 Armatimonadota bacterium
CTCTACAACTGCCTGATCCGTTTCGCCGGTCATAGCGTGCTCCCGGGCCCCAAATACATTTGAGACCGGGACGAATGGGATGGCAAATTCTTCTATTTCCACCATTACACCCTACCTAACAGATAAACCTTCTGTTCAACGCCAAGTCACCGCCACGCGCAATAACCGTAGGAGTACCGCAAGCGTGACAACTATCCCAGGAGCCCACTATCGTTTGACAAAGAATCAGGCAACGCAGTCTTTCTGATGCCTTGGACGGATGCGGCGCCGGTTCGTTCCCTGAACAAGTTACTGTTTTTGGAGCGCGGCAATAAAGTATTGCCTTAGCACCGCGTGATAGCGTGTCCTTTTTTGCAAGTGGCAGGCCGTAGGACGAAATTTTAATCCTCCGGCACAAAATGCTGTTACTTTTGCGCTGTCCGATTGTCAGAACATATTGAGAGAGGAGAATTGTCTCATTCTTAGTCGGTGCGGAGACCGGGAGGCGTAATGCGAATGGATTGCTCTAAGGCGGTTGAAAAACTCAGCGCCTACATAGACGGCGCACTTGACGAACGCACGCTCGAACTCTTGGAAGCGCACTTCGCCGAATGTCCTGGATGTCGGAACGAGTTAGCGGTTCTGCGGACAGTCGTCGCAGCTACGAGACATATTGAACTAGTGCAACCTCCGGATAATTTGAAGCGCAGAATTCAAAACTCGATCAGACGCGCGGGGGCTCTGAATAGGCAGTGCGTTCACATTGCACATCTGTTGTCCGCCTATGTTGACGGTGAGCTGCCACCGAAACAGGCGGAGAAAGTCGAAGCTCATGCAAAACTTTGTGAGAGGTGTGCGAACGAGATCAATGATATAAAAACGCTGGTAAACGCGTCAAGCCAAGTTGTTCAGGTCGAACCGCCACAATATCTGAGGTCAAGAATCGCCTCCGCTATACTTCGGGAACCAATACGGCAAAGTTTGGTGACCTGGATCGGAGCCGTTGTCCGAACACAAGCGGCACGCCTGGCATATGCGGGAGCTGCAGCAGCACTGGGTATCATCGCCCTGCTGAACTTACCCACGCAGTCGCCGAGACAACCCGCGCGAGTTGCCATAGAGCATCATAAGCCTGCAGCAACCGCAACCGTGACCGTAGCACAACCTCGGAGTGAGCCAGTCACGGTGGAGATTACCCAAAAATCACAAACCCGCTCGCACACGGTAGCACAAGCAAAGCCGGTAAGACACTACAGATCAGTCCGACATACTGCGGTAGCCTCAGTCCCGAAACACTCGAAGCCCAAGCCGAACATGGCGAAAATAGACGAGAACCTCAAACAACATGACACGATCAATGTAGCGGTTGCAGAGCCCGACTCCTCAACCACAGAAGCCGAAGAACCAGCAACCGTCGACGTAGCTATGGCACCGACGGAACCCGAGGTTGAGTCGGCTTCGCCGACTGTCAATCCACCATTGGCGATAAAGGTTCCACCGCCTCCGACGATCGACCAGGAGAAAGTGGCTGAAATGATGCAGAAAATCAAAGCCGAGGCCGCCATGAGGCGCAGTAGTTCGCGTACCGCATCGGTAGCAATACTCAAGTGGAGGTTATAGGTTAGCCGGTAAGTGAGTTATCCTGAGCGAGACGAAGGGTCTCAGCGGAAGGTGCAAGATTCTTCGCTTCGCTCAGAATGACAAATAAAGCTCAAGATAAGGCGGATATATTTTGGAATAAGGCTGTTGCGACAGTCCACAAACGCAGAGTTTCATGCGATTTGACACTTCTGGACCAAGCGAAGAAATCGCTGACAATGCGTCTATCGCAATAGCCTAGAGTGTTTCGTGAACTGGAAACCTTGGACTTGTTGACATAGTAAGTTATTAGACAAAACGACCATGAAGAAAAACGCGCTGACAATTCTTATATCGGTGCTGACACTTGCTCAGTGCGGAACTTTGGGGAGCCAGCAACTCTCCGGCGCAACGCTTGGACATAGTATCACCGATAGGTCAGCGATCGTTGGCAGAGCGTATGAAACACCCAAAGAAATCGGGGTGCCGGCGAGCGAAGTTCTAAAAGGCAACGGCAGTCGTGCCGGCTACATCCTAGGACACGGCAACATTATTCCTGGTAGCGAGTGGGTTTTCATAGGAGTCAGACGAGCTCGACCCAACGTGGATTACACTATAGATTATGTGTCAGGATCCCTATTCTTCGCCGAACCGGTAAGAGTATCCGATTCGGTCAGGGTAGACTATCGCTACTCAGAAACAGCAAATACAGAACGCGGAGTCGCCGGACCAGGCACTATGCCATTTTTGCTCGGGTCGAGTTTTAGGTCGAACTTAACTTACTCATATCGTGCAGCCGACCCAACCAAACCCGGCATGCCTGACATACTCACCTATGGTATCAATACGACCACCACATTGGGATCGTCAAGCTTAACCAGCTTGATGTATGTCGCTACCCCTCAGACGGCAAAACGCCTGTCGCTTGACAAGCCTATGACCGAATCGACGAACACCCCAACGGTCAAGAGAGATCGTATCGTGGTCCAGGACGCTGACCTATCGCTTGGCAAAGTCGTTAGGCTTAAACTAGGATACCAAGACGTCGGCCGGGACTTCGCTGGTTTTGCATCGCTCAGAGAATCGAAGGCGGTAAGCGACGATGTGCTTAACACGCTAGAAAAGGAGAAGGGTATCAAGCGGACTAGTATAGCAGCCGAGATACCCACTGGCAATAACGAAGGTTTGACTTTTTTGGCTGGCATTATCAGCGATGGGAACGACACCATATCAAGTCGGGCGTTCGGCTTCTCATCCAGCATGTTCAAAATGGATTTCCTGAACCGCGATGTAGGCAAGGACTTTGCGAGGTTCAAAGACATCAGAGAGTCAGATCGTGCGCAGCTTGCAGCCGAGGCAGGTGCCAAGCGCACCAGCTACGGAATGAGCCTGGTAACCGGTTCGAAGGACCCCAACAACCCCGTTTGGAGCAGCACGAGGTTCGTAAGACTCGAAAACGAAACAGGCGATCTTAAATACCATTATGCTGACATTGACTTCGGCAATATCAAAATTCACTCCGATACCCGTGAGATGAGTCCAAGCTTCAATATGATGGCCGCGCTCAGCGACGAAGAACGCACTCGTATGGCCCTGATTGCTCGAAGACAGTTCGACCCAAACGCAAAGGAATCTGACGTGGCTGCCCAGGATAAAACCCAGATCAATAACGAGGCTGGTTTAAACCGACATAACCTGGGATTCGAGTGGGCAGGGAACCCAGGGAAGGCCTGGCTTCGAATGGAAAGGATCAGCTCCCCCAATGGGAGGTTAGTTAGAAGAGATGTCAGCTTCGACGGAAAAGGCTATAGCCTTTACTTCAACGCCCATACGATCGACGAAGGATTCGACCGAATATCACATATCCAGGCGGTTGAGCAAGCCAGATTCGGCAACGAACACGGCATGCGACGTACGGAAGCCGGAGGCACGTTTAAACTATCGGTCGGCGAACTTGCGGTCTCGCATGCCGGAGTGATTGACAGCGGTGGTGCCGACGTAGTGAGACGCAGCTTGAACTTCAATAGTAGTCGAGTCAAGTTTCGCGCCAACTTCCAGGATATTGATCCCAGGTTCAGCAGAATTAACGACCTATCCGATACGGACCGCGAAATGTTGCTCCGAGAGAAAGGATTCAAAAGGTCTGACTACGCATTAAACCTACAAGCTGCTCATGCGCTAAACATCGACAGCTACATCTACGATTCGACCAGTCTGATTGCCGAACAAACCCGCTCTCAAAATCGACACAGAATTACTTATGCGCCGAAACGGGGGCCACAGGTTACAGCACTATTCGACGAATTTTCCTACGTATCGCATACCCAAAGCATCTCAGAGTACTCGCAACGCAATATCACCTTTGATAACCGCTTCCGGCTACTTGGTGGGATTTCGTTCAAGGGAATGCACGATGTGAAAGAGTCCCGGGACAAGGATAGCCAGCCAACCACGACTGAAATCACACAAATGCACATGGAGTCCGATCAGAATGCTCCCACCTCATACACCATCGACACGCTTCAGAAGGACTTCGGCGATAATCACCGATTCGAGGACACTTGGGAAGTGGGATTGAAAACGCAGGTGGCACCGAATTTGAAACTTACCGGTGGCTATTCTCGGTCGGCCCGCGAGGATGACAATTCGGAGGTGAATGCTCGATTTGGATTTGATTGGAAGGTCAGGAACGACCTGTCGATGAGCCTGCAGGTCAACAATCGCGACGGCGGACCACAGGGAAGTAGACAATCAAAGCAGCTCACAATGAAGGGCTTGCTTGCTAGGAAGTTCCTAATGTTTAGAGATGTGTCGGTAGACTCGGGAGTTAACGAGACACAGCTAAAAGGTAAACAGATCTCTTGCGACAATGGTCTCAAAATGACCGCCAGCGTATTCGGTGGCATAGCTACGCTCGACAACAGCGACAAGCTTAACCCAAAGAACGGGATCTACTACACCTCGAGGATAGTCCAATATCAGTCAGACCCGGACCCAAATAAACGGTTTCACATCTCGTTTTTCAAACAGAACTTGATCACGCCATCCGGCGAACCAGCGCGCAAGCATAATCTAGCTTTGGACATGCGCATGTCTAAAGCAGCAAGCTTCAAGCTAACATCTTACTTTGGTAAGGATGGACAAAATGGCGCGGTGCTACCTGTGGGAGGAACAGTTTTCAAAATGACCCATAGCCTCCAACCGAAGCTGTCTTTGATCACCGACTTTACCTCCGACCTGAACGAATCTACAAAACGGCAAGCGCGCATAATCGGCTTCGGCTTATCAGGAACGCTATCAAACGGCGCAGCACTCGAAGTCTACCTGGGCTGGAGTCAACTGGTTGAGAATGGACCTAAGGACCACGACACCGTGTTCCGCGTCAAGTACGACTACAAGATAGACGCTGACCGCTATCTCATATTGACTGCACAAAAGAAGTCGGCAGTGGACAGAAGCTCGATCAACCCCTTCGAAGGGGAAACAACCGCTCGACTGGATTACAAGACAGTGTTTCACTAGTAGGTGTCGATACCAAGAGCCATCGCACTTTCTCTATAACAACATCCCTGCAAAAGTAGAACCTACTATCCAACATTCTCGGAACGGTTCCTATCGTCATTCTGAGCGAAGCGAATAATTTCTGGGTTCGATTTAGATCCTTCGCTGCACTCAGGACGACGATGTTGCAATCCCCGGAGTACTCAGGATAACGAGGAGACGATCTTAGTAACGATTGGAATTACGGGGAAGCGATTTTCCAGAGTAATCACTATGACGAGAAGGCGATTTGCCGGGCAATTAAGATGACGAGTTGGCGATATTTGAAGTAATGGCTAAAATTGAAACACTCAGGACAACGATTGCAAACAGACAACGTTACTAATAAAGGCTGGAGAACCCACCTGGCCCCTAACCGGCTCGGTAACGCCAACCCTCCTCAAGCATTGCAAGGTAGTTCTCGACTTTCACGTAATTGGCAACCGAGTTGCCGCTACCGAGAACGTACCCACCGCCCGGCGCGCATTCCTCTATGATACGCCGAACATATTTGCGAAATTCGAACGTATCCATACGGGCAAGCGCATCGACATCGACGCCGCCAACAACTCCAATCCTGTCCCCGTAAATTCGCTTGAATTCAGCAACTGGCATAATAGCGTCTTCGAACGAATGCTTGGCGTCAATGCCGACGTAGTCGATCAGGTCATCCATTACCTCGCTCAGGTTGCCGCACGAATGGAGAATGAAGAACTTGCCGTGCTCATGAGCAAGATCTACCAGCCGCTTCAAATAGGGGAAATGATATTTGCGCAGGTGATCAGGTCCGACCATAGTAGCAGTCTTGAACCCCATATCCTCGCCAAAGAACACGCCGCCAACGTCGGGGCAATCTATGACTCTCTCAAAAACCCGAATTATGCGTGATCCGACCGCTTCGAACATGTCGGAAACAAGTTGCGGATCGTCGTATAACGCTTCGGCGAAAGCAGTATAGCCCATCAGCCACATAACGTTCTCCAGGAACCCAGAGGATTGAAGTAAGATCTTCATCCCGTCAGGCAGAACCTTGGCCGTGCTATCAATATACTCCTCGACCGGTACGGAATCTGGATTCGGCCACTCGTAACACTCAAAATCCTCCCGGCCCTGTATGGGACAGACGTCGTCGGCGACCCAGGACCTATCACGTTGGGCGAGTAGTGCGGTGTTTGGAACAGTTTTGCGTTCCGCTGCAAATCCCAGGCCGATACTAACCGGAACGCTGTCATAACCCAAACGGTAGTAGAATTCGACCTTGTCCTCGTCGGTTGTCCACGGTCTATCAAGCACGGCTTCCACAATTTCCGTGTCAGCAAACAGCTCCAGGAACGGAAGTCGATCGCTGCGACCGATTCGCAGTACCGCATCGCGCAATCTGGTAAAGTCCGGCTCAACCTTTTCGTTCTCGAGGCCCGGAATAAGCAGAGTATCGGTCATGGTTCCCTTCCCCACTCAGAACTTAGTGATGTCTTCGGGGAAACGAGCACAAATAAACCGGCGATTGGCTGTCCATCCGGCCGGCACACTGCCCTGAACAACACCTACACAGCTCACAAAGTCGTTCTTAGAAACGGTAGGAGTAAACAGGCATTTCACCATAACGCCGATTCGGTCCGAGGTGTCCTGGATTCCGCTGCCATCATCCACCCAAAGGTAATTGCTTATCTTATCAGTAACTCTGCCAACTATTTTAACGAGAAGACCTATATTGTTCAGCCCGGCGCCTCCGACCACACCGCGACTGTAAGGAGTTGGTCCTCCGCCAACGGCCTTGCAAGTCATTCCTACAGGCTTGACCGGCGCTCGTGGAACGGGAACTAAATTCACTGTCCCTCTAATCTGTCGCTCGGCTGGTTGCCCGCTGATTGTCAAAGTATCGACGGTACCGTAAACGTCCACAACGTCGCCCACGCCCACATCTTCATTAGTTACCACCCTCACCCCGCCGGTACGGTCTGGCTCTTCTATGTAGATGCAGCCGTCATCGCGCTGTACACAGG
>JAOAGX010000109.1 GCA_026415535.1 Armatimonadota bacterium
CACTAACAGCCTCGGAATGCGCGTTGACAGGGCAGACAGCTGCACTTATAATGGAATTGGTTGCGATTGAAGGATTCCCTTAGGTCAGCAGCCGAAAGGGGTGTTTTGTTTGTACAGCGCGGGCATTGTGAAAAAAATCACGATACTACCGTGTACTTGTCTAGTTGAGTATCGTACAATTTCAAGTCGTTCGTATTCCTGAGTGAGGCGAAGAATTGCGGTTTGATGGAAAGATTCTCGACAAGCTCGGAATTTACGACATCCATCCGAGGCTACGTGCAAGGAATGATGGAGATCTGAGGTGCGACGAATGAAAACCCTTGAGGACCTCAGAGAGGTCCGACAGAAGACACTCGAACAGATGAAGGCTCGCGAGTCGAAATACTCAGCGAGAATAGTTGTCGCAATGGGGACATGCGGAATCGCGGCCGGCGCACAAGAGGTCAAAAATGCGTTTGTCGACGAGCTGGATAAGCGCGGAATCACCGATGTTGAGGTAACTCAGGTCGGCTGCAAAGGATTGTGTGACCACGAACCGACCGTTGATGTAATTAAGCCAGGCGAGCCAACTGTAACCTATGGTGACGTTGATCCTGAGAGAGCGCGCCAAATCGTCGCGCAGCACCTTGTCAACGGTAATATCGTCGGCGAATGGGTGATAGCATCAGGCTAAACGTTCAGCTAATGTTAGTTTTGAATGAGTCAATCTCTGGCTGTATGAAAATCAAATGGTGTTCGCCCCCAGAGTTGAGGACAAAGGGACGGCGGCTTTTATATTGCACCGACAAATGAACATCGAATCGCAGACTGTTCATGACACTACTTACGGGGGTGCTATTCACGTGAGTTCAAGCAACTCTGATCATGCTGATTCAGCTGTAATGACGATCATAAACAAATACGGTTGTGATCAGCGGAACATGCTTCCGCTGCTTCACGAACTACAAGCCGAAGTTGGCTACCTTTCGCCGGAGATCATGGAGGCTGTAGCCGAACGACTTGGCACGACCGTTGGGCAAGTACACGGCGTGGCGACGTTCTACTCGCTCTTTTCCACCGAACCGAAGGGGCGATATGTTGTCCGCCTATGTGATTCGCCTCCCTGCCACATTGAAGGATCAAAGGCGGTGCTGGAGGCAGTCAAGGCCGAGCTCGGTATCTCTGAGGGGGAAACCACCGAGGACGGTATGTTCACGCTCGAGACAGTAAGCTGTTTAGGATTGTGTGGTGTCGGCCCTGCAATGATGGTCAACGACGACGTATACGGCAACCTTAAACCCGAAATGATACCGCATATCCTCGCCGGATACAGGGAGGAAAACTGATATGGCCTTCTATAGAGCACACATTCTAGTCGATGCCGGGCCGTCTGCAGTACAAAAAGGCGCAATGGCGCTCAAGGCGGCTTTGATCGATGAAATTAAGAAGCGGGGGCTAGACAAAGAAATAAAGGTCATCGAAACTGGTGACTTAGGTGTTCCAGGTGGGGGTCCGGCGCTTGTGATCTATCCCGAGGGAATCACATATGCCGGTGTTACAACCGCCGATGTTCCTGAAATTGTTGAGGAACATCTGATCAAGGGGAGACAAGTTAAGCGACTTGTCTACACCGAAACAACACCAAGTATAGTCGAAACCCCGGACAGGGCGCGTTCAAAGGAGATGCGTATTATCCTCAAGAACGTGGGAGTGATTGACCCGACATCAATTGAGGAATACATTGCTGCTGGCGGATACGAGGCACTAGGTAAGGCCCTCAAAACGATGAAGCCAGAGGAGATAATAGCTGAAGTTAAAGCCTCCCAACTTAAGGGCCGAGGGGGTGCCGCATTTCCAACGGGTTTGAAGTGGGAGTTCACTGCAAAGGCTGCCGGGCAAGAGAAGGCGGTTGTCTGCAACGCCGACGAGGGGGAGCCGGGTAACTTCAAGGACAGGATCCTGCTCGAAGGCGATCCGCATCAGATAATCGAGGGTATGGTAATCGCCGGGTATGCAGTCGGCGCTCACGACGGTTTCATTTACATCCGGGGTGAGTATCGTCAGGCAGCAGCATGCATGGAGCGTGCAATCGGCGTTGCGCGCGAAATGGGCCTCCTGGGCAAGAACATCCTTGATACCGGCTTTGATTTCGATATCCAAGTCTTCAGAGGGGCGGGCGCTTATATCTGCGGCGAGGAAACCGCGCTGTTGGAATCGATGGAGGGCAAACGAGGACAAAGCCGCATGAAACCGCCTTTCCCGCCCACGTACGGCCTGACGGGTTCGCCAACGGTTGTTAATAACGTTGAGACGTTCTGCAACGTGCCGCACATAATCAACAACGGAGCCGAGTGGTATACCGGCATCGGCACAAGCCAGAGCAAGGGTACAAAGATACTAACACCTTGCGGTGACGTACTGTTGCCAGGAGCGTACGAGGTTCCGTTCGGCGTCACGCTGCGCGAAGTCCTGTTTAACATGGCAGGGGGTATCAAGTCCGGACGCCAGCTCAAAGCCGTAATGATGGGTGGACCAAGCGGTGCTGTAGTCGGACAAGAGTCGCTGGATCGAAGACTCTGCGCAGAGGACCTTCAGCCAGGGGCAGGCGCTCTGATTGTTGTCGACGAGGACAAGTGCATGGTCGACATCATGCACAATATCGCACAATTCTTCTACCATGAATGCTGTGGCCAGTGTGTTCCGTGCCGTGAGGGAACCAAGAGGATGCTTGAAATCCTCGGTTGGTGGACCGCTGGCGCCGGCAGCGAAAGCGACATCAAGATGCTCGAACAGTTGGCAAATACAATGGCCCTTTCTTCAAGGTGCGGACTAGGTCAGTTTGCAGGTGTAGCATTCAAAACTAGCCTGCCACTGTTCGAAGAGGAATACAGAGCTCACCTGAAAGACAAGGTCTGTCCGACCGGCGTCTGTCCGATGGACCGGGTCCTCGAGGAGGTAAAGTGAAATGGCAAAAGTCAATATAAAGATAGACGGCCAGGACGTGATCTGCGACGCGGGATCGACAATCCTCGAGGCGGCGCAGAGCGCAGGCATTTATATACCAACACTATGTTACCACTCCGACCTGATTCCGGATGGAGTTTGCCGAGTTTGCTCGGTTGAAGTGAAGGGCCAGCGGACGTTGTGTGCGGCGTGCTGTTTCCCGGTTTCGGACGGCATGGAGGTTATGACCCACACGCCCAAGGTCCGCGAAGCTCGGCGTATGATTGTCGAGCTGATGCTAGCCAATCACCCAGGAGAATGTCTAACCTGCTCCAAGAACCAAAAGTGCGAGCTACAGAAGTTCGCTAAAGAGCTAGGCATTTCCGATATCCGGTTCAAAGGTGAACGTCGACAATATGATATCGATGCGTCCAGTCCGATAATCCGCGATCCGGATAAGTGTATCCTGTGCGGAAGGTGCGTCAGGACGTGCGATGACATACAAAGTGTCGGTGCGCTCCATCCGGCCTATCGAGGATGGGAAACGCTTGTTGTTCCTGGATTGGGTGGCGAGTTGGCTGACGTAGTATGCGTCAACTGCGGACAGTGCATCAACCGATGTCCCACAGGCGCACTCAAGGCTAAGGACCCGGCTCCGGAGATTTGGGAGGCGATCTATGACCCTACCAAGCACGTAATCGTTCAGACGGCTCCGGCTGTGCGTGCTTCGATTGGCGAAGAGTTCGGACTACCTCCAGGAACGCGGGTGACCAAGAAGATGGTCACCGCGCTGAAGATGCTCGGCTTCGACCGGGTTATGGACACTGATTTTACCGCAGACCTCACTATCATGGAGGAAGGCAGCGAGCTGATCAAGCGCATCAAAGAAGGCGGAGTCTTGCCTCAGATCACATCCTGCTCACCAGGCTGGATCAAGTTCATAGAGTACTACTACCCAGAGCTGTTGCCGCACGTATCAACCTGCAAGAGCCCGCAGCAAATGTTCGGCGCGCTCGCCAAGACCTACTATGCACAGAAGATGAATATTGATCCGAAGAACATCGTGTCGGTCTCGATTATGCCGTGCACTGCAAAGAAGTTCGAGTGCGAACGGCCAGAGATGTACTCGAGCGGGTACAAGGACGTTGACTATGTCCTTACCACGCGCGAAGCAGCCGGTATGATGAAGGAAGCCGGAATAGACCTGCCTAACCTGCGTGAGAGTGAGTATGACGATCCGTTTGGGATGTCAACAGGTGCGGCTGTCATTTTTGGCAACACCGGCGGCGTTATGGAAGCAGCTCTACGGACGGCCTACGCTCTCATTACCGGTCGCGAGCTCGAAAAGGTCGAGATCGAGGACGTTCGAGGAATGGAAGGCGTTCGTGAGACGACTATACAAATCGGCGATCTTCCAGTAAAGGCAGCAGTCGCACACGGCCTCGCAAACGCGCGACAAGTATTGGAAGGAATCAAAAGCGGTCGGTTCGCAGATTACGCGTTTATCGAGATCATGTGCTGCCCGGGTGGTTGCATCGGCGGCGGCGGCCAACCTCAACCTACAAATGAGGAAATTCGCAAGGCTCGCGCACGGGCAATTTACGAAGAAGACGAGTCGATGACCATACGCAAGTCGCATGAGAACCCGGCAGTGCAGAAGCTCTACGAGGAGTTCCTAGGACATCCACTTTCTCATAAGAGCCACGAGCTTCTGCACACGCACTACACTCCGCGAGAACGCAGAACGATTCGCCGATCAGAAGAAACGTCCAAGCCAAAGACTACAAAAGCCGACAGCTCTAAGAAAGTAAAAGTGGATTAGCCCACTTGGTATAGTAGATTAGCCCCGGCCATAATTGCAAAAAGCCCGTGGTAGTTTCGACGAGATGCCACGGGCTTTTTTCGTCCGCGTCGAATAATCAGAATCAACGTCAACTAGAAAATACCTTGAGCCGATAGTCGACCTTGGCTATTACATACTTGTAATCTCCACGTAAGGTTTTTTCTATACTACCTCAGGAAACGTAATGAATCGGTGTAGGTTACAATATACTGGGTTGGTGCGGCAAGCGTGTTTTCGGAAATTCTTATGCCTGGTTGGGGGAAGTCGAATTGCCGAAAACTCTATGTCTGCAACAGCCTAGTATATGCTCAGGGGCAAGCATGACTAGTTTGAGCCGGCCCGTCTATTGCAACTGAGTCTCTCCGAAACTTTTGGATCCAACCGATCTGGTGAACACATAAGTGCGAGCTAAAACAAAATTGTTGGCTATTGCGGCAGTTTTCGCCGTAGCGCTTGCAGTGAAGTTGCCATACGCCGTTAAACCTTTCAGGATGTGTCCCGATGCTATAGCATACGTCAACATTGCACGTAACTGGGCATCCGATCACGGATTCGTTTCGACCCTTAGATTGAATTATTTCGACAACGACCCTGTTGTCCACTTCGCCCTTGCCGACTGGCCACCTCTGTACCCGTTTTTCGCCGGGATGCTGATGAAGCTTGGCTTGAGCGAGTCAGGATTGCAAACCGCAAATGCCTTCCTAGCTGCCTTTGCCGCCGTACTGGTGTTCATAATTGCCGATCGCATATTCGATCACAAAACCGCAGTTGTTAGTGGCTTCACCACTGCAATCGCGCTTAACCTGTTCAGGACATCGGTTTTTGCCCTGTCCGACATTCTTGGACTAACATTAGCGCTAGCTGCTACTATATCCGCACTATTCGCAAGCGACCGTCCGAGCTTGTGGTTCTCAACCGGCTTGCTTGCAGGATTGGCGTATCTGACACGCTTTCCGAACATAGTGCTAATGGTCGCATTTATCGGCTTTGCGCTTATGAGTCGGAACCGAGTTAATTTAGTAATTGCCTGCCTTGGAGGATTTGCACTTACCGCTGGCCCAGTTTTGATGTGGAAGTGGATTCTGTATGGATCGCCCTTCTATGGAGTGCAATCAATACATTACGCCACAATATCGTTTAAGCAGAGCTCTTGGCGATGGTGGCCGAACGGTTGGACACGCGTAGAGATACCGGTAGATGAAGCTGTTGCAGCAGTTCACCGCAATACCGTTTACTTTGCGGCGAACCTTTTCGGATCGGTCACAGGATTGTTTGTCCTCACGGCCGCATTCCCTGCAACACTACACAGCTATGGCAGGTCTATCTTGGGCAACCACCGAGGACTTGCAATCACGATCGCGGCACTGAACTTCACGGCATATGCTTCTACGTGGTCGATCCCGGCAGCGCAGGGAGCAAGATTCATGTTGCTTTCTTACTGTCTGTTATTACCGTTCTGCGCAGCCGGAATTCTGGCACTTGCAGAAAAATCCGGTTTAGGGTGGAATGCGGTGGCAGTTGGTCTCTGTGTCATAACCGGCTTCTCTTACTTTCGAGAGTATCCCGCAGCCTCCAGAGCACAGCAATTTGTGCCAATGAACTCCCATGCAGTCACTTGGATCAGGCAAAACTTACCCAAGGATACGATTCTAGCTTCAAACAACCCTTGGGTTGTATCTCACCAAACCGGCTTACCTACCACCGCCCTACCCTACAACCTCGGGTGGAAAACAATGCCGATGTTCTTGCGCAAGTACAATGTAGGAGCTCTTGTCATATTGCCGAGTAGAAATAATTCCAAAACATTGAGGACAGTACGTGATCATCCAGACTGGTTCCATAAGATTAGGTTGGGATCGGTATTGGTGATGATAGTTGATAGCGATGCAAGAAACAGGTCTGCTCAACCAGTGGGTGGATATTATTTGCTGCGCCAAAATGAGGCGCTATCGAAACTGTAATTCTGAGAGAATAAAGAATCAGTTACATGATCAAACTCTATCCAAAGCAACGACTACGGCCAGAATGCGTAAGACGGCACGTGTGTGCTGATACCCCAGATCGTCCAGAAGCTGCCTACTATACACTCGCCGAGTATAACCCCCAAGAAGAAAGGAAGCGCTCGTCGATAGAGTTTCAGACCTCCGTAGCGCAAGATAACTAGCTTTATAACCCAAGCAATAAAGAGTGGCAACCACAACATATGCATTGACCAACTGCTGGACACAGCATAGCCGACAGGATGGAACGGAAACCAGCCTGTCTCTTATACA
>JAOAGX010000110.1 GCA_026415535.1 Armatimonadota bacterium
ATTACGCCTCGGTCGATATGGCGATTGGAAACGGCTCGATCACAGCTTGTCGGTTCCCTTTGCAGTTCACAGCGGACACTCTTAAGCAGATCGACGTGGACAGCTATACCAACATCCTCAAGACGGATGACGGGAACTACCCGGTTGACGGTGCCAAGATCTCCTGGAACTTTGGTGGTGTCGACCTGACCCTCTTTGCGGCGAAGAACGACCAGAACACCTATTTGGCGAAAGGTCTAACTGGGCAGCCAACGCAGGGATTCCCGGTGCTGCACCAGGGCGCCACTGGACATGCAGTGGGTGGTCTTCAGATGGCCACTCAGTCTGCAGGGCTTCGCGCCAACATTGCGATCCCTTGGGAGGGCAACATCGGAGTCACCTACTACCAGGCTTGGGATAGAAGTGGTTACGTTGCTAGAACCTTTGACCAAGCCAGAGTCTATGGTGTTGATCTCAACGTGATGCTCCCGTGGGCTGAGGGGTTGGCGTTCACTGGTAGCTGGACTCAGTGCGATACACTGGTGGCCAGCACGGCTCCGCGAGGCCGACAGGATGTTGACTACCTGAATACCGCGTGGGACGCGAAGTTCAGCGGCAACATCTCAACGCTCAGCATTGCGGCTGGTTACAAGAGCATCGGTCGCAACTTCGCTGCTGCTGGAGCCTGGGACAAGATCGGTCGCTGGACCAACCCAGTCGGAGTTCGCGGCGCATATGCCGAGATCGCTTACCCGGTGATGGACAACCTTAAAATCTCCGCAAACGGTCAGTTCCTTACCGGTGGAGACAAGGACAAGCCGTACTTGGGTCAGAACCGCTGGGGTTCCGATGCGGACGACAAGTTGACTGCAGCAGAGGCTGCGATCAAGTGGGGCTTTACTAAGAATAACTCGCTTGATTTGGCCTATGAGTGGGTTAAGTTCGATCCCGAGGCTAAGGGTGTCGATTCGGCCACTGAGCAGTACGTGACTGTCGGTCTTGCACACCAGATGGGCCCGAATGCCGGTATCAGAATCGGCTACCAGCTCATTAGCTATGATGGTGGCAAGGACGGAGTCGGACCCTACGGGAGAGACTACCGTGGTTCGCAGGGTGTTGTCCAGATCGGCGTGAGCTTCTAGCCTAGCATAAAAGTAGTGTAGCCAGTTGTGGCTGCTCTACAAATGGAGTCTAAGAGCCCCCGGGTATCCGGGGGCTCTTCCTTTTCTGATGTGGACAGAGGGCTCTGCCCTACGAATAGCCTAGCTCCTTTCAGGCGTTCAATTCTGTCGAGCAGAGACAAAGCGGTGCTGAAACTTCATCCTAGGACCATACTTGATCGCGGCTACTTGCTGCAGTATAATGCGTCTGTCGTAAACTGGAGGAGGTTTCGGATGGGAAAATATATTACGCTCGCCTGCTTTGGCATAATGCTGCTTGGAATTGCTCCCTGTTGCGCGACGAATAGGGCGAGCTCTGCTCCCGGCGGGCTAATTACCCCGCCGGCTATCTCAATTCCTTACGGCGGCAAGGTAGTCACGGAAATCAATTTTAGTCAGAGCGACGTTCTCGGTGTCATAAAGCAGATCATTCCTGCATTGGGGGATTTGATGACCAACTTTGCGCCCAAGGCGGCGGCGGAGGCAAAGAACCCAATCGAGGCGAGGGCTATGACGGTCCTCAAGGGCGTCGACTTTCAGGCATTCGCGGATGCTATTCAGGGAATCACCAACATTAGGCTGCTGGTCGTCAAGTACGGCGCGATTCCTAAGGTGACTGATCTGGAATCGCAGCTCGATTACGGTGTGGCCAAGCTAGGCAAGTTCAGTCGGGTTTTGAGCGATATTTCTATGTTCC
Organism: Armatimonadota bacterium; assembly: GCA_026415535.1. Taxonomy (GTDB): domain Bacteria; phylum Armatimonadota; class UBA5829; order UBA5829; family UBA5829; genus CALJES01. The sequence goes on from JAOAGX010000110.1 coordinate 1,837, forward strand.
CGGGTCTCGTGAGGATGTATGCGCAGGCTGACGGCGGCGGCTACGTTGGTTACGCATTCAATTCGAAGAGTCGCGTGCTTTATGCAGCTCGGGTATTAGGGTCCGCAGATATTCCAAAGCTCATCAAGTGGGTAGCGGACTTGGTTAAAACTACGCTGAACGTCACATCCCCGACACCGGAACCTGTTCCCGAGCAGCCTGAAAGTGCCGAACCGGCAACTACTCCTACCGAAGCACCTCAGCCGGAGAAGTCTTAATGTGTGGCATAGTTGGATATATCGGAAAGAGAGAAGCATGCCCAATTCTCATCGATGGGCTTAAACGTTTGGAGTATCGCGGTTACGACTCCGCAGGCATTGCAGTTCTCAACTGTGGCGGCATAGACATACGCAAGAGTATTGGCAAGCTCAAGGCTTTAGAATGTGCTATAGAAGGCTGTGCGCCAAAAGGAACTGTCGGGATCGGGCACACACGTTGGGCTACTCACGGTCGGCCGTCCGATGAGAACGCCCATCCGCATTCGGACTGCTCAGGCCAGATCACTGTTGTCCACAACGGTATCATAGAAAACTACGCGGAGCTAAAGTCTCGGCTTATTGCGGAAGGGCACGCCTTCGCTTCGGAAACCGATACCGAGGTTGCCGCTCATTTGATCGAGCAGTATTACGACGGAGACTTAGCCAAAGCGGTTCGCAGTGCGGCGCGTGAGCTGGAGGGGTCGTTTGCTCTTGTCGTGATTGCTCGAGACGAGCCCGATCACATTGTTGCTGCTCGTAGGCACAGTCCGCTAGTGATCGGTTTGGGTGAAGGTGAGTGTTTCCTGGCATCCGATGTCGCTGCATTCCTCAAGCACACGCGGCGCGTAATATACGTTGACGATGATAACATTGTAGTTGTTTCGCGAGGCGGCGTCGGCATATTCGACCTTGCTGGCAATCCCATCGATAAGGAAGTTTCGCTTGTGGACTGGGACGCAGCAATGGCCGAGCGAGGCGGCTACGAGCACTTCATGCTCAAGGAAATACACGAGCAGCCGCGAGCGCTCCGCGAGACAATGCGCGGCAGGCTGAGTAGCGAACTTGACCGCGTTGATCTTCCAGGAATGAATCTTTCCGATGAGGACATCCGCCGCATAAACCGAATAGTCATGATCGCATGCGGCACTGCTTACCACGCTTCAATGGTTGGGAAATACGCCATTGAGGAGCTTTGCCGGATACCAGTGGAGATCGACGTCGCAAGCGAGTTGAGATACCGCAACCCGATTATAGACGATCAAACGCTGGCGATAGTGATTAGCCAATCAGGGGAAACAATAGATACGATAGTAGGTTTGCGCGAGGCCAAGGAAAAAGGTGCGAAAACGCTTGCTATTACCAACGTTGTTGGCAGTATGGCTGCTCGCGAGTCAGACGGTGTTCTTTATACCTACGCAGGGCCAGAGATTGCCGTTGCCAGCACCAAGGCCTACACGACTCAGCTAATGGTAGTTTATCTCATTGCTCTTTATCTGGCTCAGATCCGCGGCACTCTTGATCCTTCGCGGGCGGCGCAGTTGCGGGCTGGTCTTTGGGAATTGCCTGGTCAGGCCGAATTAATCCTGAACGACTACTCCGAGGTCAAACGCGCCGCTGAGCGATATTACTGCTTCAACGGATTCCTATATATGGCTAGGGGGATCAACCTGGCAAGTGCTCTCGAGGGAGCACTGAAGATCAAGGAGATTGCCTATATCCATGCCGAGGGGTATGCGGCAGGCGAGATGAAACACGGTCCTATCGCGATGATCGACCCGACTTTTGCCACTATTGCGATCGCGGTTAAGTCGAAGACCTACGACAAGATACTAAGCAACATTAAAGAGGTCAAGGCGCGCTCGGGCGAGGTGATAGCTATAGCCAATTCTCACGATACGGTAATCGAAGACTATGCCGACCGCATCATCCGCGTTCCGGAAACCGAGGAAATTCTCTCACCGGTTCTAGTTGCGATCCCTTTGCAGCTTATGGCTTATTACGTGGCTTTGGGACGCAGCCCTAACGTGGATCAGCCGCGCAATTTGGCAAAGACGGTTACTGTTGAATAGTCCGCGATCCGGCTGTATTCAGCTCATCACGAATCAAAACTTGCCATTCCAAATCAAACTGTACAAACCAAACTGTGTCATCCTGAGCGTAGCGAAGGATCCAATCATAACCCTGGTATTTTTTCGCCTCACTCGGAATGATGCCCCTGAGGGCAGTTAGTTAGTAGTCGATGCCCCTGCGAGCCTTTACCCCTTTTTCAAAGGGGTGTTTTACAAGGTCCATTTCGGTAACGTAGTCTGCTGTGTCGATGACGGATTTTGGCGCGTTTCGTCCGGTGAGGATCAGTTCAACGTGTGCCGGCCTGGACCGGACGAGCGAGAGAACACGGTTTACGTTAAGTAGTCCCAGGTAAAGCGCGTTGTTAATCTCGTCTAGGATCACCAAGTCATAGTCTCCAGAAGATACCACCTGTTCAGCGAACGCCATCGCCGCTTCCACCGCATCTTTTCTTTTGCGAGCCTCGGCCTCGTCAATATGCGGTGTCGGATCGACTGCGAATTGTCGCAAGACAAACCTTTCGCCCATTTCGCGAGCGAACATGCCTTCTCCAATCTGGGAGTAGCCCTTGATAAACTGAATTAAACAAACCCTAAGCCCCCATCCCAGTGCGCGCAATGCAACCCCAAGTGCGGCAGTGGTCTTGCCTTTGCCTGAACCCGTATATACGTGAACAAGGCCTTTTCCGATTCCGGATACATTCTGTTGTGGTACCATAGCGAATGCATACTAACATCCTATCTGTCCAACGTCAACGGCTGGCCGAGCGAGGTTGTTGCGACTGAACACAGGCCCAGTTTTTTCGGCTATTGGAAGTTTCTCCACTAGGAGCTATCTAATTCACGTGGAACCATTTGGGAGTTGTGGGCGTAATAATTAATGAAGAGCAGACGCGTTGTATAGCAATTTCTAAATGCGGACAACACCACTCCGTCCTCGGCATTGATTAGCTGAACAGCCTCCTAGAGGAAAGCCCGCGGCATCCTACCGCGGGCTTTCCTCGTAGTAATTCTTTTTTCTATCAGGTATATAACCTAACGGCACAAGAAACTACCAGCGCATTCGACGCGATCATTACGGCCAATCCAACGACGATACCGACTCGCTTAGCTCTGTCAGATTTCAACAATCCGTCGAAGCCTAATATCCAAACGATTGCAACCACGGTTGCAACGGACAAGAAAAGTCGCCCCTGGAGGTTGGCCATTGCGTCCACGAACAGCGTGTGCCTAAGCCAGGCTAGGTATAAGAGAGCCGGGGCGACCAGCAGAAATGTCAGAGACTTTACGTCCACAGTTCCGTTGCGGCGAATCCGTATCGCAAGTCCTACCAGGACTGCTGCCGTGAGGGGTAATAAAGCGGCGAGTAGCCATATCAGACCAGGAACAAAAGGCCAAATGATCCAGAAGGGCGTCCAAAAATAGCCGTAGGCTGCTAGCGTCGAGATTAACACCAAAGTAATGAAAGGTCCGGGAGATGCCGCAACCTCGATCATACCAGATTTAAGCATCGGCACGTTTAGAGAATGCGGTAACGGTGTTCCATGCACCACCCAACATCTGGCGAACCACCATCCGCTTACGAGTATCCCAGTTCCCATCACGATGGCTAGTGTCCGGAGAGTATCCTGCCAGTTGGAGTAGTTGTTACGGCGGCACACGGCGATCGCCGCAATTCCAAAGATTGCGGGAAGAACCAACCCCTGGGCCTTTGTAAGTGCGGACAGTCCCATCAGCACTCCCAAGAATGCTGCCGACTGTGTGGTGATCGATCCTGTCCTGAAATAACGGAGAATGGGCAGCATAGAGGCGGTGAAAAGCAGAGAAATAAGCATCTCGTTGTTGATCACCCCAGCCATGTAGGACGAGGTTGGTATAAACGCAACAAAAGCGGTTGACGCGAGGGCGCGAGGTTCGTCGCCAAAATATTCTCGCGCTAGAGCATGGACCGAGCAAACCCAAAGTAGACCTATGGGAATGTCTAGCAAGCGCAGGACACGCCAAATAATATCTCCTGAGGCTCCAATTGATTTCAGCAGCGCAAAAAAGATTGCCATAAGCGCGTAGTACAGAGGCGGCTGGTGGCCCTCGTGAGTGGATTCCGAGTTCTCGGTTGGTGTTTCAGTGTGAGAAATCGGCGGCGGGACGTAGTTGACAGCCAGCGAGCGTATGTAAATGTAGTGAGCAGGCTCGTCGGGGCCGTATTTGAGCCGGGTAGCGAATGAGTAACTAAGTGAGAGTGCGGCAAACAATCCGAGTATTAGCACGAGGACCGATCTGGGAGAGATTTTCATAGGCGTGATTATATCACGCTTCGGCAAGGCAGAATAGTTCCCGCCTCACACTGACACACATTATCCTAATCTTTTTGGGGTATGCTGCCCCGAACGGAAGTCTCGGGTGAATGCTGTCCGAATCTCGCAGGTCGTTCGGAAACTTGTTTTCGAAAAACCGGACCTGACCAACTCAGCATCTCTGACAACTCGTTGTCCTGAGCGGAAAGTGTCACCATGACACATACCATTGTGTCACCATGACACATGCCAGTGTGTTACCGTGACACATACCAGTGTGTCACCGTGACACATACCAGTCATCCCAAAGCGACAACCGTCATCCTGAGCGGAGCGAAGGATCTCAACACGACTCGTAGATTCTTCGCTACGCTCAGAATGACGAGGGGGGCTCAGAATGACGGAGAGGGCTCAGAATGACGGCGATGGTGGGATTCTTCGCTACGCTCAGAATGACGAGAGGGACTCAGAATGACGAGAGGAGCTCAGAATGACATGTTATGATGCCGGATCGACGCTGAATTTTACACCACTTAGACTTGTGTCCGCGCTTTTGCGTTCACGTCTTAAAGCGCGCTATGGCATGCAAATGAGAATAAATTTTACTCCTCTTAGACCCTACCCAGCCCTCTCCCAGAAGAGTAAGGGAGCTGGGCCGCAAACCAACGCGGCCCCGTACCGTCGCCGTCCGAGTGTCCGACAGCCTGCTCGTAGAAAAGAAAGGGAGCTGGACCACAACCAAACCGTTTCCGAGGAAAGAGAGTTTTTATTTCCACTCTTCTTATGCTGTCTCTTATACACATCTCCGAGCCCACGAGAC
>JAOAGX010000111.1 GCA_026415535.1 Armatimonadota bacterium
GATTGCAGGTTCATTGTAGGTCCAGGCAACTCCCTGGCATTGGTACTTACGAGCAAGTTCCACAAGCATCTGAGGATTAACATTTGTGTTGCACGATCTTTCTCCAGGGCCTTTCGGCAATGAGGCATAGTCGATTGCGTCGGCGTAAGCTATCTGCCAGTTTTGGCAAAACACACACCGGAAGTTGCATCCTAATGTGCCAACCGAGAAACATAAACTTCCTGGTTTGTAGTGGAACACGGGTTTCTTTTCAATAGGGTCCGCGGCTGCTGAAGAAATAACACCATAGATTGTGGTGTAAAGCAAACCTTGGTAGTTGATAACGGTTCGACAGTGCCCTACCCCGCCCTTTTGAATTCGGCAATGCCATTGACACATGCCGCACCGTGAGACTTCCTCGCCGACGGATTCCTGAATTGCTGCTTCCTTGAGCGCTCCGATTGATCTTAGCGTCTTGACTACATTCTCATCCACATCGATTTTTGCCAAGGCGGGTCCCCCCTATTGTTGTCTGAATTATGAGTTCTTAGGTCATTAATACGCCCTTGATATGCCCTATTATTGCGCCAATAATACGTGTTGTGAGTAGCGCAATCCCGCACAGCGAGCGCCGGAGGTTTGACGCCGTCCGGCAAATGGTCGTAATTGCCGCTTCGGAACCGACCATCGAAACATTCTCAGAGCGCATCAGCGAACTTGTGCGCGAGCACACCGCTGCTCGCGAGGTCATGCTGTGCCTTCGCGACCGTAATTCCCATGACCTTCGACACGTAGCAAACTCGGGCCATTTGGGTGTGGAGCGACACTGCAAATGTGGTGATCCCGTTTCGATTGTCTTTGAGGAGGCTCAGCTCGTAACTTGCCATTCGGAAGAGACAGACCCAGCGATTCGCACGCTCATGCCAACTATTGACTTCTTTACGTTTGTTCCGATGATCCGATTCGGCAAATCCATTGGAGTTTTGATTGTCGGATCGGATTCGCCACTGCCCGATCAGGATGTCGAGCTGATCCATACTCTTGCCCAGACTGCCGTTCTGACCTTGCCAGGATTGGATTCGAGTTCCAGAGCACTTGAGAATATTCGATTTGCCGCTGATAAGATATCACGTCTCAGTCCTTTCGCAGACCTAAAAACAATCAAGGACACAATTGTCGCCGCAGCCGTTAAAGCTCTTGAAACTGACCTTGTCGCGCTATTTACTATAGACCCTTGTCATGGCGGCGTAGAGTGTCAACATACGGCGGCTGTCTCTCAGAAGCTTTCCGACACATTTTGGAATTTGTTTAGCAACCGCGTCACTGACCGGCGATTTGCAGGAGCATGGGTAGAGACCTATTCTGATGGTGAGAACAGTGTTTCCAACTCCAAACCGCAAATAATCTTTCAAGATTTTGGCATCCGCGCAATTCTCGTCTGTCCCATAAGGTCCGAATCCGGTGCGAGCGGAGCTCTTGTCGCGTTCTATAAATCTGAGATAGATTCTGTCGACGCACATGCCGCCATAATCGAGTCGATCGCCGCCCAAGCAACAGCCACGATATCATACGCCCTGGCTATTGAGCAATCTAGGTGTCTTCTTGACGATCTTGCAGGGGCCAATCAAGAGCTTTCAGTGCAAGCCACTTGCGACGGCCTCACCGGTTTGCCCAATCATCGAACCCTGCAGCAAAGGCTGAGCGAGTTGTGTCGGGCATCAACATCTGCAGGTGATCGCCGCATTTTCAGCATGGTAATGATAGACGTAGACCATTTCAAGTTCTACAACGACGCTCACGGTCACCAGGAGGGAGATGCCGCTCTTCGAGCCGTGGGGAGGATAATTGCCTCTGGTCTGAGGCAGAATGACTTTGCGGCGCGCTATGGGGGCGAGGAGTTTGCGCTCGTTCTTACCGATGTGGGTAAGGCAGCAGCCGTAGGCATAGCCGAGCGAATCAGACAGGCAATTGCTCAACATGCATTTCCCAAAGGGAGACTAACAGTTAGCATAGGTGTCTCGGAGTACCCCTCGGATGGTTCTACTCCAGGAGAAATCATAGAACGGTCGGATCGGGCTTTGTACCACGCCAAGATCACTGGGCGCAACCGCGTCGTTGCATGGGGAAGTACCGGTGCTCTAGCCGATCAGGACAAAGAAGCTAAGGGCCGAAAGAGGCCGAAAAGATCGGTTCTAATAGCGGAGCTTGAACCAAGCCTAGGCGGTTCACTGTGCGAAATGCTTCCTAGAGACTCTTACAAAGTAGAAAAGGCAAAAGGCATTGACAAGGTAGCTGAATTTCTGAAAACGCGGAGATACGATATTGTTCTTGTGTCTGGAAGCGGTAGCACCGAGGATTACAAGTGCCTAAGTACTATAGCAGCCATTCATCCTAATTTGCCTATCGTTCTACTAACCGATGATCTTTCGATCGAGTGCAGCCGGGATGCTCTTCGAAGCGGCGCGTCAGACGTATATTCAAGGCCGACCAGTTCATCAGAGCTTCCGCTCTTAATAGAACGCAACTTGGAACGCACCCGGGTGGAAAAGGAACGACTTGCGGAAAGAAGCACCGGCGTGATGCTTCAAGCCATTGATGCGCTGGTAGCTGCTATCGATGCCAAAGATCCTTTCATGGCCGGACACAGCAAGCGGGTTACGTCACTCGCGCTCGCGATCTCTGACAATTTGGAAATATCGAGCGATGAGCGCTGGGCACTTGAATTGGCAGCCAAACTACACGATATAGGCAAAATTGGCCTTCCTGACAGTGCTCTCAACAAACAGTCACCCCTGACCGATGAAGAATGGAGAGCCATGCGCGAGCACCCCGCATTAGGCAGCAGGATCGTAGGGGCTATCGACGAGCTTTCCTATGTGAGTAATATAATACGTCATCATCACGAAAGGCTTGACGGTAGCGGCTATCCTGACGGCCTAAAAGGGGAAGCGATCCCATATCTTGCTCAGATTATCGCCGTTGCGGATGCATACGAGGCAATGACTTCCGAACGGGCATACCGGAGTCCTTTGAGTCCGCAAGAAGCAATTGAAGAACTGCGTCTGCACGCCGGAAGTTACTATGACACAGCAATTGTAGAGGCTCTAGCAGATCTTGTCAGCGAGTCAGCAGAAGACTTCGGTGCTGCCGATGCTGCTGCATAACCATTTTTTGATATCCAGCTTTATTCTTCCCTTACAGCAGCCTTCCGTAGGACTGCTTCAGCCATGTAAATTGGTGCCTTGGCTCTGAGCGCAAGTGCAATGGCGTCGCTTGGCCGGCTATCTGCGTCTAGGACCTTGCTGTCGTAAGTGATCGTGATCTTAGCATAATACGTGTTGTTCCATAAATCGTCAATCAGAATCCGGTCGACCGTGGCTCCCATTTTGGTAATAATGTTGTGAAGCAGGTCGTAAGGCAAAGGTCTGTCCGCAGACGCACCTTCAAGTGCTAGAGATATCGCCATTGCTTCGAACCTGCCGATCCATATCGGCACGGCACGTCCAATAGCATCTCTGAGCAGGACGACAAACGCGCTCGGCTGCAGTCCGGTCTGATCGTGCTGCTCATAGACGCCTGCTACCTTGACCTCTTTTTCCTCGAGGTCCTCGCTTCCAGGCGGAAGTTCCTCGTCCCCATCGAATGGGTTTCCGAAGAGGTCCTCGGGCCGCTCTTCATCTTCGAAGCTGAATTCGTCAGGCACTGCAGTAACCTTCTTTTGTTTTACCACGCTTCAGCACCGGCATAGGTTGCATGTTTTACTTCGGAAAGCGCTATTCGTTCCGAAACATGTACACAACCAGAGCCGCGCTAGTCAAGATCATTACTCTTAATAGTCTTATCCACTATTTTGAGAAACTCCTCGTTAGACTTGGTCTGCTTGAGCCGCTGAATCAACAATTCCGTGCCCTGCTCAATGTCTAGAGCCGCGAGAAGTCTATGCAGATGCCAAACGCGTTTCAATGTCTCTTCGTCAAACAAAAGCTCGTCGTGGCGAGTTCCTGACCGCTTGATATCTATCGCCGGGAAAATGCGTCTCTCAGCAAGCCCGCGATCCAACACTAACTCCATATTACCGGTAGCCTTGAACTCCTCGAATATGGCGTCATCCATTCGGCTGCCCGTGTCGATTAAGGCCGTTCCTATTACAGTTAGACTACCTCCCTCTTCAATATTACGCGCTGCACCTATGAAACGTTTCGGCCTATAAAGAGCGCTGGGATCAAGACCGCCGGAAAGTGTTCGGCCGCTTGGATTGACAGTGAGGTTTGACGCGCGAGCTAGGCGGGTTATACTGTCGAGCAGTACGACTACGTCCTTGCCCGATTCAACCAATCTTTTGCTCATTTCGAGTGTCATCTCCGCCACTCGGATATGGTTTTCAGGCAGCTCGTCAAAGGTGGAGCTTACAACCATACCATCTACGGATCGTCGTATGTCCGTAACCTCTTCCGGACGCTCATCAATCAACAAAACAATTAGGAAGGCCTCTGGTGAGTTGGTCGTGATACTGTTGGCAATGGTCTTTAGAAGCGTGGTTTTGCCGGCCTTAGGAGGCGAAACGATCAGTCCTCGTTGTCCCTTCCCTATCGGGGCTATGAGGTCTATGAAACGGGCGGACAAATTGTCTGGAGTTGTCTCCAGCTTGTACTGTTCGTTTGGATAGATGGGAGTGAGGTCATCGAAGTTTTTCCTTGTCCTTGCTACTTCGGGGTCAAGACCGTTAACTGCCTGTACTCGCAAAAGACTATAGTATTTTTCGGTATCCTTCGGCGGTCTGACCTGGCCAGAGACGATATCGCCTGTTCGCAGTCCGAACCTCTTGATCTGTGACTGCGACACGTATACGTCGCTTGCTGTGGGCGAAAAGTTGCTATGCCTGAGGAACCCCCATCCGTCCGGCAGTATTTCCAGTACGCCTTGGTCAAAAATCAGACCGGTCCGTTCGGTAAAAGCCTTGAGGATCTTGATAATGAGGTCTTGCCGCTTTATGGATCCGTTTTCGATGTCAAGGGAGGCCGCAATTTCTTGAAGCTCCTCCAAGCTCTTTTTCTCAAGTTCTGAGAGTTCCAATGGCTCCAATCGTCTCACCTCTTAGGGAGTACCCTCTAACGCCGAAAACATCACCTTCTATGGGGAGTGATGCAATCAAGCATGCAACACACTGCACGCTTGTTCGGCCTTCAAGGTTGGAATGGAATTAGTATCGATGGAATGTGCGGGCCAAAACGCGGAGGCTTACGCACACCGATGGGGATTGTACATTTGAGACAATAACTATTATAGGCCTATTACCACGTTTTGTCTAGTCTTTAAACGACGAGATTACTTATTTCTTGCGTCACCGCACACATCCGACTTCAGTACTCCGATATACGGTAGGTTCCGGTAGCGCCCCGCTAGATCTAGTCCGTAGCCGACTACGAATCGATCCTCGATGACAAACCCGCGATAGTCAATATCGACATCGACCTCTCTACGACTGGGTTTATCCAGCAATGCACAGATGCGCACACTTGCAGCGTTGCGTGCAAGCAGCTTTTCCGTTATATAACTAAGACGCAGCGTCCAGCCTGTATCGACAATATCTTCCACAATCAGGACGTGTCGGCCTGTAAGATCGGCATCTATATCTTTTTTGATATCAACCACACCGGAAGACCGGGTTGCATTACCGTAACTTGATATTGCGACGAAGTCATAGTCTGCTGGCACGTCAATTGCGCGGATCAGGTCGGCGAGAAAAACCGCAGCGCCCTTTAGTATTCCTACTAGGAGCAAAGGCTTGCCTTCGTAATCGCGCGAAATTTCCTTGCCAAGCTGTCTGACTCTTGCTTGGAGCAATTCCTCGCTGATCAGAACTTCCGCGATGTCGTCGTGGATCGTCGTAACCAACTCATTCCCACTCCATTGTCGCTGGTGGCTTAGAAGAAATATCGTATACCACACGATTTACCCCAGCAACCTCGTTCATAATACGATTGCTTATGCGCTCAAGCAAGTCGTATGGCAAACGTGCCCAGTCTGCGGTCATCGCGTCTTCGCTGGTAACTGCTCTAAGTACAATAGTGTCTCCGTACGTGCGTTGATCACCCATTACTCCAACGCTACGTATCGGCGCAAGAATTGCGAAGCCCATCCACAGTCTGCGATACCAGCCGGCACGCTTGATTTCTTCAACCACTATGTCGTCGGCTCGTCTTAGAGTCTCGAGGCGGTCCCGGGTTACTTCTCCGATGATGCGTATCGCGAGCCCTGGACCGGGGAATGGTTGACGCCATACGATCTCTTCGGGCAAACCTAGCTCGGCCGCTACCGCGCGAGCTTCGTCCTTAAAAAGCCATCGCAAAGGCTCTATCACCGTCAATGACATGTTTTCAGGCAGTCCTCCGACGTTGTGGTGCGATTTTATGGTCGCTGCGTTTTTAGTTCCGCTTTCGATAACGTCCGGATATAGTGTGCCCTGTGCAAGGAACTTCGCGTCTTTGATTTTCGATGCTTCCTCTTCAAAGACGCGGACAAACTCCTCACCAATGATTTTGCGTTTCTCCTCGGGGTCTAGCACACCTTTCAGACGCTTGAGAAATCGTTCTTCCGCGTCGACATATACCAGCTTGATCTTGAAATTGTCCTCAAACGTTCGACGAACTTTTTCAGCTTCGTTGAGCCGCAGCAGGCCATGGTTTACGAAGATGCAAGTTAGTTGATCCCCAATGGCCTTGTGCATCAATACAGCAACGCAGCTCGAATCAACTCCGCCACTCAGACCGCAAATTACCTGCGCCGATCCGACCTGCTCGCGAACCTCTTTAATCGTTGTTTCGATGAACGAGGTTGGCGTCCACTTGCCCTTCAAGCCGCACGAGCCATACAAGAAGTTGCGTAGGATATCCAAACCTTTAGGTGTGTGTGCAACTTCCGGGTGAAACTGAACTCCGTAAAGCCGCCGTTCTCGATCTTCCATCGCGGCCACAGGTGTGTTTCGCGTTCTTGCCGAGACCACAAAGCCCGGCGGCGAGTCCTCAACTAGATCCCCGTGGCTCATCCAACA
>JAOAGX010000010.1:0-17403 GCA_026415535.1 Armatimonadota bacterium
TATCCCTTCTAAGAATCGAGGACGCACATATGCCCCTTGTTGTGGGTGTAACATTTAGAAGGGTGGGCAAAGTCTACTACTTCGACCCAGGTGAGCTTGAGCTCCGCGAGGGCGATTTTGTTATAGCGGAAACCGCGCGAGGAATGGAGTTTGGCGAGGTGGTGATCCCGCCTCGCGAAGTTTCCGATGACGAGCTAGTAGCCCCACTCAAGAAAATATGCCGCATCGCGACCGGAGATGATCTTGAACGCGAGGCGTCCAACCGCGAACGCGAAAAGCAAGCCTTTGAAGTCTGCGAACGCAAGATCGCCGAACACAATCTGCCTATGAAACTCCTTGATGCGGAGTGCACCTTCGACGGCTCGCAGATCACGTTCTCATTTTCAGCGGAAGGACGGGTTGACTTCCGAGAACTCGTCAAGGACGTAGCAAGCACGCTGCGAACCAAGGTCCAACTTCATCAGATCGGCGTTCGAGACGAGGCCAAGTTGATTGGTGGATATGGCGAGTGTGGCCGACCCTTGTGCTGCGCGACGTTTCTGTCTACTTTCGAGCCAATTTCAATGAAAATGGCCAAAGATCAGAGCCTCTTCCTAAACCCCTCAAAGTTCTCAGGACTATGCGGTAAACTGATGTGCTGCCTGCGCTATGAGCACGAGTTTTATAAGCAGGCCCAGAGACGGCTACCTGCTGTCGGCGCGATCATAGAGCTTGACAAGGGGCGGGCTAAGGTAATCAACGTGAATGTGATCACCAACATGCTCACGGTCGAAACGGAAGACGAAGTTCAGCTTCACATTAGTGCTGACCGCCTAAACCTCGAAGGTCTGTGCCGCCGACATGGCATAGCCTGCAACATGACTGAGAAGAATTGCGTGCCCCTCGTCGCAGGTGATGACACTGGAATGGTTGACGAAGTTGAAGAAGAAGACATATCGGATGAGGAAGAAGAACTCGTAGCCGACTTGCTGGATGAGCCATCGGATATTACGCTGCTCGTCGACAAAGACGTGTCGACCGAAGAGGAAGCCCCCCTAACCCCGGAACCATGTGACATTTATGCACAGGAAGATAACGGGGATCGCAGACGACGAGAAAAGCGATTTCGCCCGCGCAGAGGCAATGGCGTCCAACACTGGAGAGAAGTTAGAGATCAACCCAAACCGGAAACTAGAACCGGTGACTAGCCATGCCGATCTACGAATATTACTGCAAGCACTGTGATCGACAATTTGAGCTCCTGACTACAATCAGCCGCGCTGATCAAGTGTTATGTCCCATCTGCGGGTCATCAGAAGTGAAGCGGCTCATATCTATGTTTTCGGCGAGAAGCTCGGGAAGCAACGGATCATCTTCTAGTCTGAGCGGCTGCGCCGGATGCATGTCGGGAAGCTGTAAATCGTGCGGACACAGGTAGCACTGAAGATACGATGAACATACTCAAAGCGCTTAGCGCAAATGAGAGAGAACTAAATAGGTTTCGAAGAATCGTCGAGCAGATTAACGCGCTCGAACCGGCAATGAAAAAGCTGTCAAACGAGCAACTCCGAGCCAAAACGGATGAGTTTCGAGCACGGCTCGTGATCGACGATCCGGAAGGACACCTTTCCGAGGAAGAGCGTGAACGGGTCCTGCGCGACAGGATGAATGAAATCTTACCGGAAGCGTTCGCAGTTGTCCGCGAGGCAAGTGTGCGGACACTTGGTTTGCGCCACTTCGACGTCCAATTGATCGGCGGGATCGTCCTACATCAAGGCCGCATCGCCGAAATGAAGACCGGTGAGGGAAAAACTCTCGTCGCCACACTGCCGCTCTATCTTAATGCGCTGACCGGACGCGGCGCGCATTTAGTCACCGTCAACGACTACCTGTCTCGCCGCGACGCCCGCTGGAATGGTCCCATCTTTCATTTGCTAGGGCTCTCGGTCGGCTCAATCCACGGCCAAAGTGCGGAAACGGGAGATGTGGGACGTTCGTTCATCTACGACCCTGATTACAAGGCCCAAAACGAAAATGAGTGGGATCAGCTTCGACCCTGTAGCCGCAAGGAAGCCTACGCTTGCGACATCACGTACGGCACCAACCATGAGTTCGGGTTTGACTACCTGCGCGACAACATGGCGTTTCGCAAAGAAGACCTGGTCCAGCGCGAACTCAACTACGCGATCGTTGACGAGGTCGACAGCATTCTAATTGATGAGGCACGCACGCCGCTTATTATATCCGGTTACGGGTATCGGTCCAGCGACATGTACTACAAGATGGACCGCGTGGTGCGCAGACTTCAACCGGAGCGAGATTACACAGTCGATGAAAAAGCCAAAACCGCAATGCTCACTGACGAGGGAATTGCGAAGGTCGAAGAACTAACAGGCTGCGGTGACTTGAGCGCGCCGGATAATCTGGAGATTATGCAGTATGTAAATGCCGCTCTCAAGGCACACACGGTGTTTAAGAAGGACATTGACTACGTGGTGCGAGACGGTCAGGTAATCATCGTTGACGAGTTCACCGGGCGCCTGATGTTCGGAAGGCGATGGAGCGACGGACTGCACCAGGCCGTAGAAGCCAAGGAAGGTGTCAAGGTCGAAGAGGAAAATCAAACCCTGGCAACCATCACATACCAAAACTTCTTCCGCCTTTATCGCAAGCTTGCAGGTATGACAGGCACGGCAAAAACGGAAGAAGACGAGTTCCGCAAGATTTACGGCCTCGACGTAGTCGAGATTCCCACGCACAGGCTCTGCATCCGCAAAGATATGTCCGACGTGATCTATAAGACGCAGGAGGCTAAGTTTAGGGGAATCACGCTCGAAGTTCTGAAGTCATATGTGCGGATGCAACCTGTGCTTGTCGGCACGCGGTCAATTGAGGTTTCCGAGCGCATTAGCGAAAGGCTCTTGTCGGAGCGATTGCAGCTTCTAGGAGCAATTGAACTTCTGCGAACCAGACTTGATCAATTCAAGGACATTCCCAACGACGAAAAGAACGAATACCACGCACTACTAAACTCCAAGTTCGAAGACCTGACGATCAACCGTCTCGGACGACTTGCGAAGCGCTTGAATTTCGACCTTGATATGCTCAAGCCGGAAAACATTTCCGAGCTTGCACGTGCGCTAGGAATTCGTCCCAAGGCCGAACGCAGATTGGCTAAGGCACTGAGGGACGGAATCATCCACAACGTTCTGAATGCTAAGTATCACGAAATGGAAGCACATATTATCGCTCAGGCAGGACGCCTTGGCGCGGTAACCATTGCTACAAACATGGCCGGTCGTGGGGTTGATATCATCCTGGGTGGTGCACCGTTGCCCGGAGAGAAAGCCGAGGATGAACAAAGCGAATCGCCGCACGGAAACATTCCAGATGACGAATACGTCCCGTTCGATCCTGCAGAAGATCTTACCTGGGACTTCGAAGAATGGAAGCAACGCAACCCCGACAAGTTCGCTGAGGCCAAGCCCGAAGCTTTGGAAGTGATCATGCGCGGTGGACTCTATATAGTAGGCTCGGAACGACACGAGAGTCGCAGAATTGACAACCAGCTAAGAGGTAGAGCTGGACGTCAGGGCGACCCGGGATGCTCCAGGTTTTTCGTCTCGCTCGAAGACGAGTTGTGGCGACTGTTTGGAGACAAGTCAAAGTCGTTCCTGTTGGCAGGCTGGCGAGAGGATCAAGCTCTGGACGCTAAGCTGTTGTCGCGAATGATCGAGCGTGCTCAGAAGAAGGTCGAAATGCACCATTTCGAAATGCGCAAGCACGTTCTCGAGTATGACGACGTGATGAACGTCCAGCGCGAGACCGTCTACGGAATGCGCCGTAAGATCCTAGAGGGCGTCAACTTGCGGCCTACTGTGATCGACTACCTCCAGAAGACCATGGTTCAGGCCATTAACATTTTTTGCCCCGACGGGGTCCATCCGAGCGAGTGGGACACGGACGGCCTGTTCCGTCACGTCAACGAAATACTCCCACTAGAGTTATTTGCCAGGCCAGCGGACCTCAAGAGCAAGAAACGCGAGGAGCTCGAGGACTTCCTATACGACATAGTCGAGCAGAGTTATCAGGCGAAGGAGCAGGAAATAGGTGTTGAGCTGATGCGCGATATCGAAAGACATGTCGCACTCGACTTGATCAACCGAAAGTGGATTGATCACCTCGACGCCATGGACTACCTTCGCGAAGGAATTGGACTTCGGGGCTACGCGCAGCGTGATCCGCTAATAGAGTACAAGAAAGAAGCCTACGAACTTTTCCAAAGCACTATGCAGAGTATACAGGACGAGATGGTGCGGATAATGTACCGCGTCCAAGCTCAGCACGAACCACCACGCCGTCGCAGACCAACTTACGAGAACCTCGTGGAGCTAAGCGCAGAAGGACCAGCAGGAATAGGAGACGGCAACGACGGCGGACACAGTTTTGCTAAGCGCACCCCTGTGCCGACGCACGCAGGGAGGCATGGTAAGATCGGACGCAACGATCCCTGCCCATGCGGAAGCGGAAAAAAATTCAAAAAGTGTTGCTTAGGCAAGATCGAAGGACAGTTTTGAGTTAGCACCCGAAACAAGTCTCCCCGTCAAGCCTTGCGTTTCTCGCGTCAGAAATGAATGTCTAGGACGATCAGTTGATATAGAAATCACGGCAAGAAGTTTGTAACCATGCTTAGAGACGTCATCGACAGAGTAACCGAATTGGATCAATCCCTCGAAGAGCTGGGAGGGCATCTTTGACGTCGCGGGTGTTCAATCTCAGATAGCGCGCTTGGAAGAGCTTTCGAGCGCGCCCGGGTTTTGGGATGACGCATCCGAGGCGCAAAAAACGCTCAAACAACTAAGCCGCCTAAAAGCTTCCATCGAACCAACCATCAAATTGCGCTCGCGCCTTGCCGATCTCAGGGAATTGGCCGAGCTGGTGGAAGAAGAGGACAGCTCCGATGCCGCCGAGGTTCGCAGAGAACTGGAAGAAGTGGAGGCGGATTACCGACGCCTTGAACTCGAAACTCTTCTCTCGGGCGAACATGATTCGGCCAATGCAATACTGGAGATCAACGCAGGAGCCGGTGGAACCGAAGCCTGTGACTGGGTTGCGATGCTGCTTCGGATGTATCTGCGCTGGGCTGAGCGCCAGGGTTATCGAACCGAAATCCTGAACAGTGTCGAGGGAGAGGTGACGGGTTTTAGAAATGTGACCGTGCTCGTCGAAGGTCGCAATGCTTACGGGTACCTCAAACACGAGCGAGGGGTCCACAGACTTGTGCGAATTTCGCCGTTTGATGCGAACAAGCGTCGGCACACTACGTTTGCCGCCGTAGACGTTATTCCCGAACTTGAAGATGACGCGTCGCTCGAAATCAATCCGGACGACTTGAAGATTGATACGTTTCGTTCAAGTGGGGCTGGCGGCCAGCACGTTAACAAGACCGACTCAGCCGTGAGAATCACGCACATTCCGACTGGTATAGTGGTCACTTGTCAGAACGAGCGGTCACAGCACAAGAACCGCGACAATGCGATGAAGGTTCTGATGTCGCGATTGGCCGAGCTTCAGAGAGAGCAGAACGAACAGCGAATCGCAGAACTTCGCGGCGACTTGCGCGCAATCGAGTGGGGTAGCCAGATTCGCTCCTACGTATTCCAACCGTACACAATGGTCAAGGACCACCGCACTAACCATGAAACCGGTGACGTTATCCGCGTAATGGATGGCGACATAGATGATTTCATCCAATCCGCTATGAGATCCGGAGCGAAGGTGGCTTAGATATCGCCTTAGTTGAAAGGTGAAACAGCGTACTTTTCTTGCGTCTCCTAATAAAAGGGACGGAAGACAATGAAAATGTTGCACATGCTCCTGATAGCCTCTCTGACGACGTTGGCGCTGAACACCAGCTTCGCCCAAGCGCCATCCATCGAGCCTCCCAAGGCTGAGCAGGTTCAGGTTGAATCGGTCTCCCCGCTCGGAAACAAAGACGTGGCAAAAGTCGAAACTCCGTTGGGCAATCTGGCCGCCGACGCCGTTCGAAGTTTCCTTCGTACGGACATCGCGTTTATTGTGGCAAGCGAGCTCAAACCAAAGGATCCACCATTTCCTCCCGGAAAAATTTTGCTCAGCGACATCGCGGCTCTTGTGTCATACCCAAACGACGCCTTAGCAACTCTGCAATTGCCTGGACGTACGATCAAACAGGCACTCGAACGGGCTGTTTCGATACAGCCTCAGCCGAACCAGGGCTTCTTGCAGGTATCTGGCCTGGAGTTCACGTTTGATCCTAATAAGCCTGCGGGACTGCGCGTGACTTCAATCAAGGTCGGCGGAATCCCCATTGACGATGAAAGGTTATATACGGTAGCCGTAACTAACTCCGTTGCCAACGGAGCACTTGGCTACTGGAAATGTTGGAGCCAGGAACACGTCAAAGAGCGCAGGCCTGACGCGACAATAGTCAAGGCAATCGAAGCATATCTAAGGGCAAACCCTGTGATCGATTACTCAAAATTGGGCCGCATAAAAGTTGGTGGATAGTGCTCTGAACCGCCAATGACCTACGGCATTATTTCCGACATCCACGGTAACCTCACGGCGCTGGACGCCGTTCTCGACCGGTTGAGCGGTGTTGACAGATTCATTTGCCCGGGCGACATTGTGGGTTACGGCCCTGACCCTTCTGAATGTCTATCGCGCTTGCGTTCTCTCGACTGCATCAGCGTCCTTGGAAACCACGACGCCGCTGTCTCGGGAACGATGGATCCGGCATGGTTCAATCCTGACGCACGAGCGGCCGTCCTTTGGACACGCCAAGTTCTGAGCGAGATTGACGCGCGCTCCTTATCCCTATTGCCTATGAAGTACGAAGAAGACGGATTTGTCGTCGTCCATAGCTCTTTATGGAGACCGGAAGAGTTCCACTATGTAATCTCGCCCGAGGACGCGAAACTGTGCTTTGGAGAAATGACTCATCTCCAGCATCTCCAGGCCTTCCCCGCGAGGGAGAAGGAATGTGAAACAACTGAAACACTTCCCGAAAAGGTGGAAGCTAGATATTACCCTACTTACTGTCAGGAATCAGCCGCGGGAGGATCAATTTGTTTTATCGGGCATAGTCACGTGAGTGAGGTATATGTGCAGCATCCTCCCTACCCTAGCTCAGCAAAGGCAAGACAAGAAAGCTTCGGTCAGTTATCAGCAATGGGGGGTGGAGTGGATCAAATCAGAATGCCCGAAGGTGGAAGGCTCGACTTGAATCCGGGATTGCGGTATATTGTTAACTGTGGTAGCGTGGGACAGCCTCGCGATGGCAATCCCGAGGCTAGCTGTGCCATTTTTGACAGCAAAAAAATGACAATCGAGATTATTCGTGTGCCCTACGACGTCAGAACTGTTCAGGAACGCATGCGACGCGCCGGATTGCCGGAAACGTTAATTGACAGGCTCGGATACGGCGTTTAGGAGTCCACTTGAGTATTCCCAAAGTTACCATTCCGCTGATTGTCTGTTTCGTTGCTCTTGCTACGGTGCCCGGTTGCTCGCCAGCTCACCAACCACCGGCTTTCGACGGCAATCGTGCATTCCAATTGCTACAGGACCAGGTAAACTTCGGGCCAAGGGTTCCGGGATCGCCCGGACATACAAAAGCAAGCCTGTTCATCAGCAACGAACTCGGGCAACACGCCGACGGAAAGCGCTTCCAAGAGTTCACAGAGACGATTGCCGGAAAAAAATTGGCCATGCGAAATATTATCGGGTGGTTTCATCCTCCGAAAACCTCTGCCGGTAATACCAAAGAGGCGCGTTGGGTGTTGCTTGCTGCACACTGGGACACCCGTCCGATCGCAGACTATGAGATTACTTACGAAAGACGCAACCAACCGATCCCAGGCGCAAATGACGGGGCATCGGGAGTTGCTGTATTGCTCGAGCTGGCTCGGATGTTTAGAGAACGCAAGCCGAGTGTTGGTGTGTTGATGGTATTCTTCGACGGAGAAGACTACGGTCCCGGCTCTGATCAGATGTATCTAGGCTCTAAGCACTTTGCGGCCAACCTGGCAGACAGTTTGACCATAGGAAGCAAGCGCGTAAAAGTCGACTATGGCATCCTACTTGATATGGTCGGCGACCGAAATCTGGGTATCTATCGTGAGAAGAACTCAGTGGACGCTGCACCAGAAATAGTGGAAAAAGTCTGGAAAGCTGCGAGGGAACTTGGGTACCAAGACAAGTTTATAGACCAGGTGAAGTACGCCATCGACGACGACCACATACAGCTCATCAAAGCTGGTATTAAGTGCATCGACGTAATCGATTTCGACTACGGACCGTGGCACACACTTGACGACAAGCCCGACAAGTGTAGCGCGGAGTCCCTAAAGATCGTCGGAGATGTAATTGCCCGCGTGATATACGCCGAGAAGTAAGATAGCTTGCACTAACCCCCTGGCCAACCGCGTTGAATAAGAGGAGATCAGAACACAAACAGCGCATGGAGGTTGCCTTGAGAAGACTGGGGCAAATAGCATCCATTGTGACCGCCTCGCCGTTTCTGATCGGCCCAGTGTGTTTGTAGATAAAACCATGGCGCCTACCGTTACTGCCACCCACCTGACAAGAGCACAATTTCTAGGCAGCGCTCTTCGCTTCGGGCATTGGTCTGGAGATTCTAGGTGCGCTGTTCACTCTCTCAGTTAGATCACCACATTTGCGAACTTTGTGCACCGCGTTGGCGTTGTTCGAACTCTCACATGTTCTCTTTGGGCTTTATGTCCGATATGCAATTGAATCCACAACGGCAAACACAGAGCCCTCGATGATCACACATTCATGGCACCCGTAGACCTATGGATTTACTCAATCCTTCTCGTGTTCAGAGCTCCAAAAAATCGCCTCCGCACAAAAGACGAGTCAGCTTTCATAAGCCAACCTCAAGGAAGAGCTGCCACAGCCTCTATCTCGACCTTAGCGCCTTTCGGCAAAGCCGCCACCTGAACTGTCGAGCGCGCAGGTGGATCGGATTCGAAATAAGCTGCGTAGGCATCGTTGACACGCTGGAAATCTCCCAGATCGGTCAGAAAGATCGTCGTCTTGACCACGTCGGCAAACGTGAGACCGGCAGACTCAAGTATGGCCTTTAGGTTCGCCATCTCCCTATGAGTCTGGGCAACCACGTCCGTCTCGGTCATCTGACCAGTTTCCGGATCCAGCGCTATCTGCCCGGAAATGAACAGAAACCCGTTTGCATTCACTGCTTGCGAATATGGCCCGATCGCTTTCGGAGCGTTTGATGTCTCTATTCTGACTTTCATAACGCACTCCATAATATTAAATACCACACGGCTAATTCACAAGGAAATGATCCCGCCGGGGGTATCGATATAAAACCAACTCAGCTATCGGAGGGACGCTGCCAATTTGCACCTCACCAGAAGTATCGACCTAACACTACTAAACCACGGCAGGAATGGTAAATTACCCGACAAGCTCCGTTTTACTCGGGAGCGAATTCCTCACCAGTCCTGATGCAAAAGATTTCTCCTTAACTTAGCAAAAACTCGCGCGCAAATTATATCACATGATTGAGCTGGACTGTTTTTGGGTATACAACGGGCGCGACTGCCTAGGTGGGTAGCCCCAAGATTTTGAGGCAAAGGGATCAGGCAAGTCGCAACGGTTTCCCCCAGCGGTCCGTGCCGCGGCGCTAATGCAGGATGTTTGTGGACTCACGATGTGTCCAGCTGCGGCACGGATTTTATCTACATGCCGCGCTTGTCGAAATAGCGGGCAATTTCGTCCCTGTCAAACACAGGCAGTTCAGAACCATTCTCGAATCTCAGACCAAATCGCGCCTCGACAACCTCGCCAATGACATCTGCCGGGACACCCAGGTTCCGAATTCGACTGACTATTTCTCCGCCAAACGAAGAATCGCAAGTAATCAATAGACAGCCCGACGCAATTAGGCCAAGCGGATCAAGGCCCAGCGCCTCACAGAAAACATGGCACTCTGGTAGAACGTGAATAGCTCCTCGGTTGATCTGTATTCCACACTTTGAAGCTGCAGCCAATTCCCGAAGAGCAGTTGCCAGCCCACCCTCAGTCGGATCGTGCATGGCCGAGACCCCGCCTACGTCCATAGCTGTCATCGCATAATCGACGACGCATATGCCCGGATCATCGAGAAAGCGTTTAGCTGCATCAACTGTCTCAGCATGGACGCCATGAGCAAGAAGATCGTCCGCTGCCTCTCGTGCGAGTATAGCTGCTCCCTCCACCGCAACCCCGCCAGCAAGCAAAATCACGTCGCCTACCCTCGCACCACCAGTTCTGATAAGACTTGAACGGTCAACCTCGCCAAACATACAGCCCGACACCACCACCTGGTTCACTGACGGCGTTATCTCTGTATGACCACCGATCAACGCGACTCCTATTTTTTCACATGACTGATTGACCTGGTCGAAGATAGTTTCAACATCAGCCTCCGAAGATCCCTTAGGCAGAAGGACAGTAGCTAGAAACCACCGCGGGCGCGCGCCGTGAGCGGCAACGTCGTTCGCGTTCACACTTACCGCGTAGTAACCAATGCGGTCTGTCGCAAATGTAACTGGGTCAGCAGCAGCAACAAGCACTTTCTCGCCAAAACTAATAGCTGCCGCATCTTCACCGTAGGCTGGACCAACTATCACCTCATCAGGTTGACGCGCCTTTGCAAGTAATCGGATAAGAATCTCTGGCGGAAGCTTGCCGACTTGCATTGTCTACTTCCTGTAAACCTCGCCGTTTCGAAACGCGGTCCATGCAAGCTCAAACGGTTCATCTCGCTCAGGAATAGGTCTTACTGGAACGCGCCGTATGAGGAATGCACATTGATCTAGAGACTCGATTTCGATCTCTGCAATCGTGTTCCGCAAACTCTCGTTTTCCGGCAAGAATGCGAATGGCCGCCCGGTGGACGGGTCTATTAGATCGGGGTGGATAACATCACCGCCGTCTGCAAGTACCATAAAGGATCCTCTACTTCCCCCGCCAGATTCGAGATACTCCACGATTGATTCAAGAAATGCTGTGCTGCTAAGGGCAAGGTGCTCAGCTCTAACAGCATTGATAAGTTCAGCAGGCCCTGTAACTCTGACATCGCCAGCAGCGATGGTTGTGTATAATTTTCTGGCTTTTTCTAGCTCAGACCTACAAAGCCCTAACCGTCGCACATGACTGGCGCAAAGAGACATACTGCGCTGAATTGCGGATATAGCTTCGCCAGGATCAATGCCCGTTCTGCTAGATACAAGTTTGTTCAGCTTTTCTGCCAAATCGTTTACCGACATGCTCACCTCGTCTGTCGGACCACCAGAAACGTTTTCCCCTCCATAAACATTAGCTATGAACTCGGCAGCTCGCAAACCTCCAACCTGGCCGGAGTTCAATGCTGACCCACCCGGCCGTTTTACGCCATGCGTGCCGGCCATTTCACCTATGACAAACGTATGTGGAATACTGGACTGCCACCACTTGTCTACCACGAAACCACCGTTGTGGTGTTGCGCGCAGACATTGATTTCCAGCGGCTCGCGACGAATATCTATACCATTTTCCAGATAAATCTCGATCGCAGGTGGATTCATATGCGCAAGGCGTTCGATCGGAGTAGCCTGGAGAGCACGATTACGGCGAAGATAAGTGATCGCCTCTTCATCCATAGCCTCAAGATCAAACGGCTCCTTACCAGGCCCTGGTATCGGATTCCGCGTAAAGTCCAAAAATACTCGCCGACCGAGGACTTGTGTTTCGTAGTACACAATCACGTCGATAAGTGAGGAACGCTGGCCCAAAACTCGCTGTGGGTCAAACGGCCACTGGTAGCCCTTGAGGAAAATGTTTGTGGCCATTTTTGCAGTAGTCTCAAAGAATGGTGTTAGGAATTCGCGTTCTCCGTCTGCTTCCCCGGAAGCCGAAAACCCAGAATCTGCCGAAACCGAGAACATCCTAGGTACGACCTGCATGTAGGTTCCAGACACGTTCCATCGGAACTTTGTTGAAGCAAGACCAAATTGCGATTCGGTAAGGTTATGAGCCTTGAGTCCGGCCGCCAAGGCCAGACCATGAATGCCGACTTGCCCTTTGGGATAAACACTGACCTCAAAGAGCTCGCCGGGACCACCTGCAGCCAACACCAGGTTTTCACATAGGAAAAGTGTCAGACCAAAAGACGAATTCTCGATGTTGTTTAAATCTATCGTGACGATACCCGCAATCCTTCTTCTATCTCCATATCCAACTGGAATCAGCCTCACGACTTCGTGACGGTCGAAAATAGTAATGCCATATCGTTCCGCTTGTTTCTGAAGACACTCGCTCATGAACTTGGAAGTTTTCGGCCCGGCGGAAGTGGCACGTTCATAAGGATCATGATCGGTCTTGTAACCAACATATGCTCCTTCGGGATCATGAGGAAACGGGACACCAACTTGAACCAGGTGGTAGAACTCGCGGAGTGACGATTCGGCCTCGGCAAGCGCAACATCACCATGCATACAACCAAAATTGGTCAAGGTCCTGGCAAAATCCAAAGCCGAATCGGAAACGGTTGGACTCGTTCCCAACTTGTAATAGGTCTGCTTATCCGACCCGCTCATTCTAGATGCACCGAGTTCGATTCCGACAGTGACGATTCCAATTCGATCCTCAGGATGATCGATTCCCTTCTGTTCTAGAAACTCGAACAGGTGAACGGCACAGTTCATACCAGCGGCGCCGGTACCCACAATCAAGGTGTTTAGGTGGTACACGGGCACATCCTCGCCCGTAGATAGCGTGAGTACGGAACGTTGGATCACTTAACCTCACCCATTAGAAGCATTCTAGCCGCCGCGCTTCGAATCAAAGACGATAACCGAGTGCGGCAAACCACAAAGTCGGTGTTCGGATTAGGCAAAACTCCCGGACTATCCTGCACTAGAAGCGCGGAGATTTATGATGTTAGTTCTACCTTTGATTTTTAGACCCTACCACTGGCCCAGGCAAAAGATCTGAGCTGCTTCAAGGACGAACTCATTGGGAAACTACTTGAGCTCAAGGCGGTAGCGGTCTGAATTGAAATAGCAAGTTTGACCTTTTAGTAGTCACTTTTCTCGTCGGCTTCGCGCTCATTGACGCGCTCAACGCAAACGCGATCAATAGTATTTGGACCGCTTCTAGTGCTCCACACTTTCACGCCGCCTTTATCGACGCTACCAGTTTTTCGAAGTTCGCAACCTCCTCCGCCGTAGCAAGAACACCTATTTCCAGGTGATACTCACGTGTTTCGCCAGGTTTGAGGAATTGTAACCTACCCGCAGCACGTTCTTTGTCGCGTCCCTCAACGCGGCAGTTGGCTGGCTCCATACCGACAACGTATTCGCGAGCCCCGTTCATTTTCCACTGAGTAAACTCAGGTAGCTCGGTCTTCTTGTACTTCACATAGAACCCGAACTGCTGGTCGTGATTAATAAGAGCGGCATATACATAACCCTCAGCATCAGTGGCCATGTCGTGATAGTAGCAACGTTCTTTGTATCCGACAGTCGGAGGATCATTTAAATAATAATGTTCCTTATCGACTTCAGCATCTGCGTCACGGGGAGTAGCGGTTATCGTAGGCGATACAAGCCGTGAACCGGTGTCAATGGCAGGAAATCCACCGTTGATGTGGTAAAGGATCATATGCGGCGTGCGTTGGGAACCCTCGTTGGTAACAGCATCATCGATCCACAGCTTGCTTTCGCCCAAAATAGCCGAGATCTTCCGCCGTAGTACCAGATTTTCACCAAACAACCTCGATTCCCGGATCTTGCCCAAGGCCCACATTCGGTAATCGTCGCCATCCCAGTCTCCATCCACCCAGACATTTGACGCTGGCGTATTAGAAAACCGTCCATGAAGACCGAGTCTCTCACCGCCATCTTCGCAAGGCGCACCAGCGTATGTCAGACCGCAAGTTGTAACCAGTCCGCCGGGAAAGTTCCTAAGCCATCCGAAACCAGGCTCCTCGTAGAACATCGGGCTCATCTCGCCAGCAGCAGATAACCAAGCCAGTGAGCGACCGTTATGTTCCGCAGCAGTTATATCGAGGCCGCGGCTTGGAACCGCCAGAAATGAGAAGCCCGTTCCTGTTCTAAACTCAACTGCTTCGACACCTGCGTGAGGACCGTCTGTCAATAGGAATTTCCTGGCTCCTCCAACCTGCATAACGTTGCCGACGCGATCTAGGATCTCTTGTTTTGTATAAGTTTTACCGAATAACTTTGGCATTGTTGCGCAATCCTCCCAATTCTCTGCTTTGTTGGCGATTTGGCAGACCATTCGCACTGACGTGCGGTTTTTTTCAAAAGATTAGCCTTGGACTCGTTGAGATTCTTCGCTACGCTCAGAATAACGTGCTGTTGATACTCAGGATGACTGCAGCCTGAGATTCAGAACGACCAAAGTTTGAGGTTTGAGACTCAGAAACGGCCATTATGAGACTTAGGAACAACGTGTGTTTGAGATTCAGTATAACGCTTGATTGAGACTCAGAGTAACGCTCGGTTGTGATTGTCATTACAAGCACGTTGCGGCAGTTGGTCCAAGCTCAGCTAAT
This sequence comes from Armatimonadota bacterium, assembly GCA_026415535.1. Lineage (GTDB taxonomy): Bacteria > Armatimonadota > UBA5829 > UBA5829 > UBA5829 > CALJES01. The sequence continues at coordinate 14,612 of JAOAGX010000010.1, forward strand.
GATCTGAGTAAGCAAGGCTCCACACGCATCCAAACGTTCTGCCCAGCACACATATTAGCAACGGGTCTAGGTAAATCCTGTTTCTGATATACTATTGCTGCCATGACCTATGATGGGCTTGTGCTCGCAGCTGTAATCGCGGAGCTAAGAAAGAGAATAGTCGGAGGACGTATCCAAGAAATTCGCCAGCATAACGCCTCGGACCTTACACTCGAAGTCCGCGCGCCAGGACATACATACCGAGTTTTTTTCTCTGTAGACGCCCGTTTCCCAAGAGTCCATCTAACCTCCACATCTCAGCCAGTACCGGACCGACCACCAACATTCTGCATGGTTATGCGAAAACACCTAAGAGGAGCTTTTGTATCTTCCATCGAGCAAGTCGGATTCGACCGCGTCTTGAAACTGCGCTCAGCGCGTCACGATGAACCGGAGCGAGTGCTCATCTTTGAGATAATGGGCAAGCACAGTAACCTAGTTCTAACTGACGAAAGCGGTAAAATACTTGGTGCAGTCAAACATATCGGCTCTTCTTTAAGCCGATACCGACAGATACTTCCTGGAAAGGATTACCAACCCCCGCCAGGATCAAACAAACTCAACCCGTTGGAACTCGACCTCACGTCAGTTGATTTCGTGATTCGCACTGGTTTGCGTGAGCCGATTGAGCCGGTAACAGCACGCGAATGGCTAATTTCAAACTTTGCCGGATTTGGACCATTTCTAGCTGATGAAATTGTCGCGAGGACAACAGACGAAAACATTGTAAACCCCGAACGACTTAGATACGAACTAGTGCGCTTGGCTGACATAGTCCAAAGATCTGACTTTGAACCTGTTTTGATCACCGATCAAGTCGGCCGCGCGATAATGGCTTACCCAATCCGCTCCGTCCGGTTTCCAGCAGAACAACAGCATCCGAGAGATTCCATAAACGAACCTTTGGAGGCATTGTTTCGATCCCTCGTTGCTAGAACGCAACTAGACGACGAACGCTCCCAAACCCTCGTCGCTATTCGAAGAGCAATCGCATCGAGGCAACAAACTATGAAGTCGATCGAACGTGCGATTGCCGAGTCCTATAAAGCCGAACGTTACCGTCAGATAGGTGAACTAATCCTTGCAAGCGTCCACGAGATTGCAAAAGGAGATCGTATCGCCAAGATAATCGATTTTTTTGATCCCGATATGCCTCGAATCGAAGTCGAGTTAGACGAAAAACGAACTCCTCAACAAAATGCCGAACGCTACTTCAAACGTTACCAAAAAGCCCGAGAAGCCGCGTCAAACGCCGAAGTGCGTAAGAACAAGGTAGCTCAGGAGTTAGAAACCCTCGAAACAGCCTTTCATAAAGCCGAATCGGCACGAACAGTCGATGAGCTGCGAAATTTGAGAGAAACTCTCGTAAAGCAGGATCTCCTAAGAAAGGAAACCGTGGCTGAGAAGGCAGAGGACGAATTCGAGGGTCACCGCGTTGGACGTATTCGCACCGCCGACGGTTGGGAAATACTCTACGGCGAATCCTCGCAGGCTAACGACTATCTTACTCAACGCGTTGCGCGACCTGATGACGTATGGCTCCACGCCCGATCGATCACCGGCGCCCACGTGATTATCCGCACGGATGGACACTCAGGCGGCGTGCCGAAACATGTCTTGTTACAAGCAGCGCAGGTGGCAGCAAAAAATTCTGAAGCCAAACACTCGTCGCTTGTACCTGTAGACTATACGTTGAAGAAATACGTAAGAAAACCAAGAGGAAGCGCGCCAGGGTTCGTAACTTATAGAAACGAAAAAACCATCGACGTTAGTCCGGAAAAATGACCGTTGCCGAACCTCTGTTTGGTATGCCCCTAATTACTTAACATCTATCTTAGTTACTTGTTAGTACTTGTCTCTACGCACAGGTCTTTCTGCAAGACGCTCCCTGAGCGTCGGACCACCTAGATCAACTTCACAAACCACATCCCTTATACCAGGCTTCTGACGAACGGACTTGATAATTACGTTCAGTTCCTGATTCAGATCAAGGTCTTCATAATAGCCTCTGATCTTTTCTAAGCGACCTCGCAGATATGCAACGCCATGTATTACGTGTACTTCCAATTCGCTCGCATCAACGGGACGCTTAGCAATCTCACGTTTCACTTCGCGCGTCATCGAAGCATCGACAAACGACACATTAACCGCCCCCTTTCCGGGTCACGGCCCACGTGATGATTACTTAATACTCAACCGTATTATACCCCATTGCCACTCGCAACAACAGAGGCTTGTGACAGCTTAGGCCCCCGCGATAAGTGAGTTCTCGTAGACGTCGAATCTCGACAGCACTTCGGCTGGACTAGCGGTTCCGGTCTGGCCGATTTTCTGGACCGTAATTGACGCCACAACATTACCCAGCAGCGCTGCATCGGAAAGCGTAGCTCCAGCACAGAGTGCACATATAATCCCGGCCGTACAGCTATCCCCGGCACCAACAGGATCGATTTCGCCTTCCACAAGCACAGCCGGCACGTGCGTCACATCTCCGTCGATAACAAACAGACCCTCTTCCTGAGCAGTCATGAAAACTGGTTTTCTGGTACGAACTGCCAACTCGCCCGCACAGGATATCGCCTCATCTAGAGAAAACTCTCGAATCCCGCCTGTTGCATCGTCCACGCGGGCCTCCCCTCTGACAGCGTCGACCGCCTCGAACTTGTTCGGCTTCACAATCACATTCTGAAACTCCCCGATCCGAACACGCGAGTCGGCAATAAAGAAGATGTCGGGATGCTGCAGAGCTGCCT
>JAOAGX010000010.1:17413-17667 GCA_026415535.1 Armatimonadota bacterium
GATCGGCAATAACGACTCCGTGAACCCGGTCCAATGCCGAAGACAGCCGTCGAAGCAGGTTAGATTGGATTGCCTCGGGAAGCGGTTCACGATTTTTTATATCAATTCTTTCTAACTCTCGCTCAACGCCGTTTTCACGCAGCATCGGTTTTGTATAGCAAGGGGTAAAACGCGCCTTGCTTGCAATAAGACCGGGACGTGTAGTCGCACCGATCTGTCTCAACCCCTTTAGAAGTTCATATCCTTCTCCGTCG
>JAOAGX010000112.1 GCA_026415535.1 Armatimonadota bacterium
TTTTACCGGCGTTCGACTGACAAAAATCCACGTGCCGGCTTACATATTGAAGGGGTCGCTGGTTACCAAGGGTCGCGAAAGCGCTTGCAAAGAACCCAAATGACACGCTGGCGCACACCGCCCTCGGCTACACGCTGCTTATCGGAGGACGGACCGACGAGGCGAATGCCGAGTTCGATTTGGCAAGCAGTATCGACAAAAAGTGCTCACTAGCGGTTTATGGTCGGGGGCTAGTCTCGCTAGGGAAAGGCCAACTGGCTCAGGCGACATCGTACTTTTGCTTGGCGCAGCAGATGGAGCCGGAGCGCGATATACGCTCAACGATCGAATATGTGAAGGCGATGGCTCGAATCGGGCAGAAGAGTGGAAATTCGGGTCTACAAGACCAGGTGAGCGCGATGGACGACGAGGCCTTGTCAGCCCTAGTAGCCTTTAGGTTGATGGGCGAAGGCAAATATAGCGAAGCACTGTCGGTCTGGCAAAAATTGCAACCTGGAGCAGTCAGGGCTGGTTTCGGAGAACGGATAGGCTGCTCGATGACGTTCCTAAAAGAGCGTCCGTTGATGGTCACCGGTCAACCGCTGAAATCTTTGCCAGGGTTCGGTATTGCACCTGCAAAGGCGTTAAGAACAGTCAAGGGCATAATCAGGCTCCAGGCGGATCTGAGCAGGGCCAGAAACGTGCGAATGGTAACGTTCTTGGTAGATGACAAGCTCATCGGTATCACCAATCGCGCGCCGTTCGATACGACTTGGGACACAACGCGCTGGCCTAATGGCCGTCACACGATCAAGATTGTAGGAACGGACGGAAACGGCGTCGTTCTAAGCGAGAAGATGACGCAGGTGATTGTGGACAACCCCATTTCAAAAAGCGAGAATGTCTTGGTTAGTGATAACGATTCTCGCAGCCTTTGGGATATCCTATGGCGGCAGATGAGGCTCAAGCCTTCGGCTGCGGCGATCAACTACAACCTGGCGGTGTGTGCTTTGGAGACGGGCGACGTTCAGACCGCAAAAGCCGCGCTTGAAAGAACGATGGCTGCAGACCCGGGTTATCCGGGAGCAGCGGAGCGGCTCAGTAAGTTGTGTGATCCAGCGCCTTCAACAGCTTTATACAAGATTAATACGGTTGAGAAGTTGGTAGCTCTGACGTTCGACGATGGCCCGAAGCCTGATACTGCAGCTTTGCTCGACGTGCTTAGAGAGAAGGATATAAAGGCGACGTTCTTTATTGTGGGGAGACAAGCGGAACGTTATCCGGAGTTGCTGAAGCGCATCTGTGCCGAAGGCCACGAGATTGGGAACCACTCCTACAGCCATTACGCACTAGAGTTTCTACCTATACGCGAAATTGAGAGGGATATTTTCAGATGTCAGGCGGCTGTGCGGTCCATTACGGGTCGCGATATGCGTCTTCTGAGGCCGCCGGGAGCTCACGTCGGCAAAAAAGTGTCGGCAGTAACGCACAAGTACGGGATTAGGATCGCGATGTACTCGGCCAATTGTTCGAAGGTCGAGGGCACTACGAAGAACGAAGTCTTGCGCCATGCCATTGCGTCGGTTCGACCCGGGGCTGTGCTGCTGATGCACAATTTGGATCGGGTTACGCTACGGGCGCTGCCGGAACTTATAGACCGGTTGCGTGCGAAGGGGTATCGGTTCGTGACGTTGTGATAGTTGGAGGGAGGATATTCGGTAAGCGGAGCTGAACTGTTTTTCAGAACAGAGGGGTCAAATGTGATGGTGCGAAATAGAGGGGTATTTATCGCGGCGGCGTCCATGGTCGTCGCTATGGCGTTTTTAGGTGGAGTGTGCCACGCGGCAAAGGCTAAAAGCAAGCCGAGGGCAAAAGTTTATGTCAAGCCGGCGCCGGTTTTTACCGGCGTTCGACTGACAAAAATCCACGTGCCGGCTTACATATTGAAGGGGTCGCTGGTTACCAAGGGTCGCGTTTTCTACAGATCTCCGATCCCCGAAAATAGACTGGCGGGAATAACGTTAAGCCGTCCGGCAAGCTCTATACTTGCTAAATGGGGAAATCCTACCAGGATTACTGTGGGAAGTGCACAGGTGGAGACAGCTGCCGCCACAGCTCCGAAGACGCCGGAGGGACCCGCTTATATTCCATCAGGAGGAGGGTTGCCGAATCTGATTACGTCTTTTGGCCAAAGTGGCGGGTATTCGCCTCTTCCCGCTTTAGGTGTCGGGCCGCAAGAATTACCTGGGCTACCAGGGCCGACTAGCACGACTGGAACACAGGCACAGCCGGCTACGGGAGGCGGAGAGAGTCGGGTGCTCCGGCAGGAGGAAGTCACCTGGACCTATGATTTGCCCAATGGGATTACGCTCGAGTTTATCATAACAGACGGTATCATCACCCAAATAACCGTTGGCGGCGAGGGTCCCTGGGCGTTGTCGAAAACACGCACTGGGCTTCAACTTGGCGATACTTACAAGCTCGTGCTTTGGGTAATGGGGTTTCCCGAAGAGCCGCAGAGATATGTTGGCAGATTTCTGAGGGTGAGCTACATCGAGAAAAACCGTGTGCTGTTCACATTCCTAAACAAGAAGCTGGTAGGTATTACTGTTGCCTTGGTACAGCAAGAGCTTCGGGAAGGCGCGGGGCAAAAGCCGTAGCTCATCATTGCACAGATCTAGTGGTCGGGATGTTCATCCCGGACTAAACTTCCATCCTGATTGACATCCGGGACTATCGAACGTTAGAACTACTTCATATCCAGGGCGATCACGCTTGTAGTAAATGAAGAGGGTGGAAATGGCCTCTTTCAGTGATCCCGTCGAGGAGATTCGTGAGCGGATCGATCTGGTTGACGTTGTCTCTCAGGACGTTCACCTACGCAAAGCGGGCCGGAACTTGGTGGGGCTTTGCCCGTTTCACAAGGAGACTTCGCCTTCTTTTACCGTGAACCCGGAGCGGCAGATATGGAGGTGTTTCGGGGCATGTCAGGAGGGCGGAGATGTTTTCTCGTATGTGATGAAGCGGGACAACCTGACGTTCCGAGAGGCGTTGGAGCTTCTTGCTCGTAGGGCAGGCGTAACGATTGAGCGCACCGAACAAGCGGTGCGTGCGCACAGTGAAAAGGAACGTCTATATTGGGCGAACGCGGTGGCTTGCGATTTTTTCAGGAGTGCGCTTTCTGCGTCCCGCAAGGCCCAGGATTACATTTCACGGCGCGGGCTAACCAACTCGGCGATCGAAAAGTACAAGCTTGGTTACGCACCGGACTCTTGGGACGCCTTACTGCAGCACTTGATGCGCAAACAGGTGACGACTGCTGAGGCTGTTAAGGCCGGGCTGATCGTGCCACGCGAAAGTTCACAGGGCTTCTATGATCGGTTTCGTGACCGATTGATCTTTCCGATATTCGACACATCCGATCGGGTCATTGCGTTTGGTGGAAGAACCCTGGGTGACGATCCGGCGAAGTATCTCAACTCGCCGGAAACACCGATTTTTTCAAAGAACCGGACTCTCTACGGTCTAAACTGGGCGCGCAGGGCCATCGGTAACGAGGATCGTGTGATTGTAGTCGAGGGTTACATGGATGCCATCGCCGCGCAGGAGGCTGGGTTCGAGAATACCGTGGCTACAATGGGAACTGCGCTCACGGAGGAGCACGTAAACGTTTTAGCAAGGTTTACTAATAACGCCGTCCTGGCCTTTGACGCAGATTCGGCAGGGATGGCGGCGGCACTGCGTGGGTCACCGTTTTTTGAACGTGCGGGCTTCAATGTTCGTATATTGAGTATGCCAAAGGGCGAGGATCCCGACAGCCTTTTAAGGAGCGGGGATCGTTCGCTGTTTGCGAGTCTTATCGAGAACGCTGTCCCGGTTGTGGACTACCGAGTAAGTCTGGCGCTTTCGCGACACGATCTTAAGACCGATGAAGGGAAGACGGCTGCTCTTAAGGAGGCAACAGCTGTGCTTGCCGAGGTCGAGAGTGCGGTTGAACGCGAGCGTATTATAAGGTACTTGGCGAAGTATCACCCGAACTTCGGCACGGGAACTGCGCTCGCCGAAGACCACTTGCGGTCGGAGGTCGCAAGGCTCAGATCGCGGGTGTCTAGGTCACAAAAGCAGTGGGATAGCGAGGCTCCTGCCAAGTCGCCCCAGAGGCTAAGCCTGCTCGAAAAATCCGAGCGGTTGCTTTTGGGTATAATTATTGCTCAATCAGTGGAACCTAACAAGGTTTTCGAGGCTTTGCCGCCGAAGGAGTTTACTGGTGATACGACCCGCGGTCTTGCGGAGGCGCTTAGTACTCAGTTTGCAGAGCTGGGCAAAATAGATCAGGAGGGACTCGTTACCAAACTCGCAGGCACTCCGGAAGGCGATTTGCTGACCGAGCTTGTGGTCGCCTTTGATTCGTCTGAGCTAAATCATCCACTTGAGGATGTTTTGAGCACTATCAGACGCGAAAAGTTGAAGCTTAGGCACGCTAGAATGAGGGCGTTGGCTCAAAAGTTTCAGGAAGGTGTTATCAAAAAAGGCGACGAAGAGTTTGAAGAGTACTGGCGGTTGGTTCGGGAGCTTAAGGGAACCTCCGCAGGAAGAGTGATGAGAGACTCCTAAGGGAGATGATCAATAGTGGCTGTTGAATTGAGAGGAAATGATCGGCTACAGAAGTTGATCGAAGAAGGAAAGCGCAGCGGTGTTCTGACTTACGATCAGATCAACGACACACTCAGCCACGAGGACCTAAACGCCGAGCAGGTTGACGACATCCTGCAGACGTTTGCGGATGAGGGAATTCGTGTAGTCGAGCGAGTCAAGGAAGAAACTGGCTTTGACGAGTTCGACGAAGACGAGGTTACTGCAAAGGAAGCCGAGGCGGCGGACGTTGACTTGGCTGAGATGGAAGGCATGCCGCTGGATGATTCGGTCCGAATGTGGCTGCGCGAAATCGGCAAGACGCCGCTGCTCACAATGGCTGAGGAAATATCGCTGGCCAAAAGGATAGAGGCCGGCGATGAGGAGGCCAAAGCCGTCCTTACCGAGGCCAATCTGAGGCTAGTTGTTTCGATTGCCAAGCGATATTCAGGGCGAGGAATGAGCTTTCCTGATCTTATTCAGGAGGGCAACATCGGCCTGATTCGCGCGGTTGAGAAGTTCGATTATCGCAAGGGATACAAGTTCAGCACTTATGCGACGTGGTGGATCAGGCAGGCGATAACGCGCGCGATTGCAGATCAGGGACGCACGATAAGAATTCCGGTGCATATGGTCGAAACCATAAACAGGTTGGTTAAGACCTCCAGCCAGCTTTTGCAGGATCTGGGTCGCGAGCCGACGTTGGAAGAAATCGCCCAGGAAATGGGAATTCCGCCGGACCGCGTGAGCGAGATCATCCGAATTGCGCCAGAGCCGCTCTCACTGGAAACCCCGATCGGCGAAGAGGAGGACAGCCACCTGGCCGATTTCATAGAAGATCAGGAGGCTACCTCGCCTTCAGAGGCAGCCTCGGCTATGATACTGCGCGAAAAGATCGAGGAATCATTGAACAAGCTTACTCCTCGCGAGCGCGATGTTCTACGGATGCGTTTTGGACTTGACGACGGTTATTCGCGGACTTTGGAGGAGGTTGGCAGACACTTCAAGGTGACCCGCGAGCGCATTCGCCAGATCGAAGCCAAAGCGCTAAAGAAGCTGAGACACCCTTCGAGGAGCAAGAGGCTAAGGGAGTACCTCGAGCAGTAGCTAGTTGCACGAGACTAAATACAACTCGGCCCGGCGTGATCATGCCGGGCCGTTGGTTTCCTGACTTCTAATAGCTGATTGTCCCGGATATGTTGTCCAGGACTCCATTTCAGCGGACTTCACTCCGGTGCAAACGGTATCATCCTAACTAAACACTACGCATCATTCCGAAACTCCGTTGTCCTCCCGAAGCTCCGCGTACCCTGAAACCTCCGTGTCGCCCTGAAACTCCGTATCACCGCTGAATTCCACGTCATCCTGAGCGAAGCGAAGGATCTCAGAAAGACTCGCAGATTCTTCGCTGCGCTCAGAATGACGAGGTGCTCGAAGCGACGAGTGCTCAGAATGACGACGGTTTACGAACCTGACGTCGGGTGCATATCCGAGTAATCGCACTTAGAGTGCGTTTAAGCGCTCTCCCTTTATCTAGGTTCTATTTGGTGCAGAGTTGCACGAAGCAGGCGTCGTTTGGTCCGAGGCTTGGCACGATGACTGTAATCTCACTGCCGAACAACGGTCGAACGGTATCCTGGATAACCTGCGGCTCGGGCAGATGCTCCCAACCAATATCTGGAATACGCTCGACCCTGACGCGAACTTCGTCGCGTAAGGCCTTCATTCGGTTCAGGTTAACAAATCGTATTCGAACATCTAGCTTCGCTTGACCGTTGCAGCCGATTAGCGTGGCCACTTGATTCTTTGCGTCGTCTCTGCCTGCAATCGCGCGGATGTCCGAGCATGCTTCGGTTTGCACTAGAACCCCTGTTAAGTCGGCATAACGTCTGTAAACCCACCAGGTCGAGCGCGGCTTTTTCCCTTTAGGAGTCAGGATACCGTCCAAGGAGTCGGTGAAGCAGCCGTAGACACCCTTTTCTTCGTCTTCCCAACAGGCGTGAGCAGCGCTCTCAATGTCGGCTTCTTCGACCGCCCATAAGTACTGTGCAGTCGGACCTGGTTTAGTGAGATGGTGGCCGCCGATGATCTCGTTCAGGCTGAAACGCTTGATCCGTATGCCGTTCTTTTTCAAGAAAGCACGGAGCTCGGACGCATGGGCAGGAATCTCACGAGGGTCGTTGAACTCGTGCCACGAAACGATGTCGGGCAGAACGTCATTAGATTTCGCCCACAGTAGAAATCGTTGCAGCCACTCAGCGTTGTAGCTACAAATGCTCGGGCCTACGATTTCGGCCTTTGGATCGGAAGATCGGATCCTCCTAACGGTTCGTCGCCACATTTCCAGGTAACTGTCATAGTCCCGCGCCCAGTACTCTGCGAGGTTCGGCTCCTGTCTCTTATACACATCT
>JAOAGX010000113.1 GCA_026415535.1 Armatimonadota bacterium
CCCTTATCCTGTATGAACTGAAAGATCGGCGGCACGCCCCAATATCGGCGCTCAACCGTGACCTGGCAATCGCTTGGTAGCACTCTCGGTATGTTGCCGTAGAATCCGCCGCCGGTCAGATGGGCCATTGCATGGATTTCATACCGCCCCATTACGGCGGTCACGGCCTTGAGGTAGCTCTTATGCGGCGTCAGGAGTACTTCACCAAGCACTGCCCCTAATTCAGGTATGTATTGGTCAACCTTGTAATCGTTGTCCTCAAACAATACCTTTCGGACAAGGGAATAGCCATTAGTGTGCAACCCAGAAGACGCCAATCCTATCAAGACGTCGCCGTGCTGAACCTTCGAGCCATCGATAATCTTCTCCCTATCCACCAATCCGACGATGCAACCTGCTACGTCGAATTCGCCTTCGCAATAAACTCCCGGCATCTCGGCGATTTCACCACCCAGTAACGCGCACCCGGCCTCGCAGCATGCCTCAGATATTCCTTTGACTATGTCGGCCACGCGCTCGGGAAATAGTTTGCTAGTGGCAATATAGTCCATAAAAAACAAAGGCCGCGCGCCTTGCACCAGAATATCATTCACGCAGTGGTTAACCACATCTACGCCGACTGCGTCATACCGGCCCATCATTGAGGCGATCTTAACCTTTGTGCCAACTCCATCTATTGACGAAACCAGTACCGGATCTGCCATATCCTCCGCGCCAAGTCGGAACATGCCGCCAAAGCTGCCGACATCCGTAAGCACGTTCGGAGTAAATGTTGACTGGGCGTACTGCTTAAGCCTGAATACCACTTCCTCGCCGGCTTCTATGTCAACGCCTGCGTCCTTGTAGGTTGTGCCTTCTTCCGCCATTTGCCCTCCAGTAGTTGCGAGCGAAGCGAAGAACGTCTCGACTTGGGTGAATTGAAACGATGTTATTAAACCGCGAACCGGCCTTGCTGTCAAGGCAAGGCGCATAAAGCCACGTTAGGCTGGTTGCTCCGGAATAGTGTATACACAAATATCCGGGGGCCAAAGTAAGCTTTGTCTGACACAAGTTTCGCCACTATAATGGATCCGAAATGATGATTACGGTAATCGGCAGGGGCCATGGCGGCACCCGTGCTATAGCCCAAACACTTAGGGAAAGCGGAGTATATATGGGAGAGAAGCTAAACAGCTCCTTCGACCTGATTCCCGCAGAGGATATGTACGAAGCCTGCCGGGTGATGTCCAGATACGTTATTTACAATGGCGACTTCAAGTGGAACTTCTCAAAGCTGCACAAGATGCCGGTCGATCCGGATTTCGAACAGCTTGTGCGATCTTACCTGTCGTCCGTGCTCACTACCAACGTGGAAAACCGCGGATGGAAGTTGCCCGAAACCACGCTTGTTTACCCTTGGATAGTGAGGATGTTTCCCAAGGCTTACTATATCCATTGGATCCGCGATCCTCGCGACTCAATCCTCGGACCGCACCTTACAGACGACCTAGCGGATTTTGGCGTGCCATATGAGCATACGGAGGACGTCCGGATGCGTCGGGCCATAAGTTGGAAGTATCAGCGCGAGATAGTAAAAGCCACTCCTCCGCCCGAACACACGATTGAAATTAGGTTCGAGGACTTCGTTCTGAACCAAGAAGCAACCCTAGACCGACTAGAAGCATTCCTCGGCATCCCGCTCGCGAAGATCGAGGTGCACCCTGAATCCGTAGGCCGTTGGAAGACAGACGATGGCGTACACTACTTCGACTTCCTACAGGAAGATATGCACGCACTTGGATACCTTTGAAAGAAAGATTGCGCCAGATAGAGATTCTCCGCTGCGCTCAGAATGACATGACTTCGCTACAGCTTTTTCACGTCTGGTAGGAGCTTCTTCATCGCCGCGATTTCGTCCCGCAGTTCGGCTGCACGCTCGAAGTCAAGCGCCTTGGCGGCCTTTTTCATCTCGCGCTCCATTCGGGTGATCTGGTCAAGCATTTCGTCGAGAGACAACGCAGCTGTATCCGATAGTTTAGCAATACTGCCATCGAAAACAGCACCTGCACTCGTAGGAATGAGGGAGTCTCGAATTGATTTCCTGATAGTGGCAGGAGTGATGCCGTGAACCCTGTTGTATTCCAACTGAACTTGGCGACGTCTATTGGTCTCGTCAATCGCGCGGCGCATTGAGTCGGTTACGTTGTCGGCGTACATAATGACTTTGCCAGACACGTTGCGAGCTGCGCGGCCCATAGTCTGAATCAGAGACGTTTCAGAGCGCAGGAAACCTTCTTTGTCGGCATCAAGGATCGCCACCAGCGAAACTTCAGGCAAATCAAGACCCTCCCTAAGCAAATTGATCCCGACAATCACATCGTGCACACCCATTCGCAAATCGCGCAATATTTCCGTTCGCTCTAAGGTATTAATCTCGCTGTGGAGATAATGGACTTTGATACCAAGGTCCAACAAGTATTCGCTCAGATCCTCGGCCATTTTCTTAGTAAGTGTTGTCACCAGCACGCGTTCGCCAGCCTCGGACCGCTTCGTGATCTCGCTGATTAGATTATCGATCTGACCAGTGGTCGGGCGAACCTCAATCTCTGGATCCACAAGCCCCGTCGGTCGAATCAACTGCTCTACTACTTGTGCGCTGTGCCTAAGCTCCCACGGACCAGGCGTGGCCGATACGAATATCGCTTGGTTGATAAGCTTCTCGAACTCCTCAAACTTCAGTGGGCGGTTATCAAGCGCCGATGGCAGCCGGAACCCGTATTCGACCAGTGTCTCCTTGCGCGAGCGGTCACCGGCGTACATTCCGTTCAACTGTGGTATGGTCTGGTGGCTTTCATCGATAAAGACAAGGAAGTCCTCCGGAAAGTACTCAACAAGCGTGTGCGGAGGGCTGCCCGGCGGCCGACCATCTAGAATGCGAGAGTAGTTTTCGATTCCGTTACAATAGCCCAACTCCCGCATCATTTCCATATCAAATCGCGTCCGCTGCTCAATCCGCTGAGCCTCGATGAGGCGCCCGCGTTCCTGGAAAAACCGAATCCGCTCCTCAAGTTCCCGCTCAATCTCCTCCAACGCACGCTCCATCTTCTCAGCAGGAGTAACGTAATGGCTGGCAGGAAAAATGGTAACAGAGTTGAGACCACTCCCGCCTACCCCTTGGTAAGTTGCAGAAGATGAGATTACCTCGCCAGTTACCGGATTGATGGTGGATATTTTTTCGACTTCGTCGCCAAAGAAACTTACTCGCGTGATAACTTCCTCGTCAACCGGCTGGATTTCAAGCACGTCGCCACGCACGCGAAAAGTACCTCGACCGAGTGCAATGTCGTTTCGCGTAAACTGCATGTCGACTAGCCGCCTCAGAATATCATCTCGGTCGTAGGTCTTACCCACTTCGAACCTAAGGATCGTCTGGCTGTAGTCTTCCTTGGATCCGATTCCGTAAATGCATGACACGCTGGCCACCACAATCACGTCGCGTCGTTCGAGAACGGCCTGAGTCGCTGAGTGGCGCAACCGGTCGATTTCGTCGTTAATGGAGGAGTCCTTTTCGATGTAGGTGTCGGTTTGAGGGATGTAAGCCTCTGGCAGATAGTAGTCGTAGTAGCTTACGAAGTACTCGACGGCGTTATTCGGAAAAAACTCCCGAAACTCAGAACATAGCTGGGCGGCAAGAGTCTTATTGTGCGCGATCACAAGCGTCGGACGTTGAACAGCCTGAATCACATTTGCCATTGTGAAGGTCTTGCCGGAACCGGTTACGCCAAGCAGAGTCTGGTAGCGGTAGCCCGCGCGAATACCTTCGACCAGTTTCTCAATAGCCTGGGGCTGGTCGCCAGTAGGTTTATAGTCGGATTTGATGGCAAACTGGGGCATCACAAATCGTGCTCTTAGCAGCACGGTCTTGTCTTGCCACGAAACCGGCGCGAATGCCTGCGTCTATGGTTTGGTTGCAGAACCATGATAGGTGGAGTGTAAGAGGATCGTCAAGCTGAGCCTTTGGAACCTCTGGAATTTGGATTGCGGAACTCCACTACCGATTTCGAGTGTCCCTTAGTGAGGCTGCTCTCTGAGTGGTTAATCTTCGAGCAAGTCGTGCAGTGATGAATCCGCTATTATGAACTGGCAGCCCAGTAGCCAGCCGTCTTCTCCGGGTTGATCGCTTTGGGTGGATCGCAGGACGCGTGCTACCGCCCCTATCCTTTCGATTTCGACCGCGGGTCTGAGTTCGATCCGGAGGGTGGAGCCGACCTCTACCTCTTCTCCGACGAAAATGCAAGCGCCCCCGAGACTCAAATCCCTGGTCTCCCCAGGTTTGAAACTTAGGTTATTGGAATCTGCAACCTGATCACCTAGGGCATAACTTATGGGGATTCGCAACGCAAGTCTTGGATGTTGCCTGCGCTGGGATCTGTAGATCACATTGGGTTTGTCCAGCACTAGAACCGGCTCGGGATCCCGGCCCGAAGCTACGACGTGGGCGGAAAAGCTGTAATATGCATCCTTGGCAGCCAGTCCAACCTTAACTGGAGCACGCGTCGGAATCTGGATATCTCCGCAACTGTTTTTGGGAGCAAGAACAGTGAGAGTGCGATCATCCTTGGAGCATATCTTGCTGGGGTAGATACTGCCAGTGCATCCGTTCTGCATTTCTATCGTGATAGGCTGATCCTTTGAAAACAGCACTGTAGACTCGGACATCTTGCGGTTATTTGGTGCGGTTTTCGCCTGGCAAGTACTGCAAACCAGTGAGACTAGTGAGTCGAGATCGAAAGGCTTGCTGACGTATCCAGAGATACCGTAAGCCTTAGCCCGCTCAACTGCCTCAGTGTTCTCACAGGCGGTCATTACAATCACCGGCACAGAGCTCTTGATACTTCGAATCTCAGCAAGCGCAGATAGGCCGTCCACTTTGGGCAGGATGAGATCAAGAAGAACAACATCATAGTCCGACTCGCGGACCCTTTCAATGGCTTGCTCGCCGTCGTGCACAGCTGTAACGCTGTAACCACTCTTGGCAAGCTTTGCCCCTATTATGCGGCACAGATTTATTTCATCGTCTACGACAAGGACGTTCCCTTTCGAGACCATGTCGAGGAGCCTCCTGCCCACGTACGAAGAATACCGAGGGAGACTTGTGGATCAACCCTTTCATGTTTGGCTATTGCAAGAACTATGCCATTACCACCAAGCTCAGCAAAAATGCGCGATCCATGCGCTTATTGCTCGGAAACGGCGTTTAAATAATATAAAAGCGCAATAACTAGCAACGAATATTGTTTGGAACAAAATTGTACGTCCTTTTAGTCACATCCTTCGCAGGACGCGTAGACAGTAGTCAAATCCTCGGGAAAAGTGAATCCCATAGGAGATTCTAAACTCCGCTCAGAATTACGAGGTTGCAAATGGCCGAGCTTTCAATCGCCACTCCGAGCAAAGCTAATAACCTGCCCCCGCAAAGCCGAACAAATGCACTGGGAAGGTGAAGGCAATACCAAATTTGCAAATATTAGTAGGCAGGAAGTTGTAATGACAGGTAACGTCGCGCCCGGTTGGGCAATAGGACAATTCAAGCTCAGAGAAGCGATGCACTCGTGGATCCGCAGTTCCATCGAACGATGGCAATACACTTCCTGGGGAGGCGGACACGATGAGGGCATATTTACGCGCACGTGGCCTACTTACTATCTGCTTACCGGCGACCGCTTGGCCTTTGAGTTTCTCGACAGGCTAGTCCGCGAGTTCATTGAATGTCCGGTCGTCGAGGCGTGCAAGTGCTTCTTAACACCAGAAGAAGCAGCGGAATATCCTGATGAAAAGCGCAGGCCTCCATATCACGGTTACCCTGCGGACCAAGCTTGTTTCGTTCACGCGCCGGAAAACTACGCTTGGTTTCTCACGCACGTTGCGCACATCAACCCCTATCCTAAGGTCATAGCAGCTCTGGAAGATTGCGCCGAGCACGTCGGCAACTGGTCACCCGACGTGCCGCCTTGGTACGATTGGAAGAACCACCGCTTTCGTAGCTCAATCTTCGGAACGAAAACGGTACGCGATTACCCCCCGTACGATTTTGAGACGATAGCGCTCGTACGGGTAATCGTGCTGGCATCCAACGCGTTCTACCTAACAGGCCAGCAGAGGTACCTAGACGTTTGTGTGGACTGGGCAAACAAATGGGCGCTTATCGTGCTCGAATCCGATGAAAAGGGGTTTTCGGAAGCGCTTTTTCCTTGCCCAGATCACGAGGCCGAAGCAAAATACGGAGAACTTGCGAAACGCCGAAAATGGACGAAGTTCAACTACGAACTTGCAAACTTGCTCCTGGACCTCTACTACTACACAAGGAAGGAAAGTTATGCACAGGCTGTGCATAAAATGTTGAACACCAATGAGGCGTGGAGTAGTTCGGTTCCAGGATTCCCTAGCATATCAAGCATCATTGTCGCCAAGTATCGGTCCATAACCGGTGATAAATCCTTTGATTCACGAGTTGTTGAGTTGGCCGACAGTATGCTTCTTGACGAAACCGACAACCGAACAGCCTTAGCCCTGATGAACAAGTCCAATGAGCAATTCTTGAACATGCCCGGACTAGTGTATCTTCGGATGTTCAAGAATGGTTCGGTGCAGTTGGACAACAGGAATACTGCAATACTGACAGCCGCATTTATGATCACGCACGATGTGAAGTACTTGGAATATGCAATGGAACTAGCATTGAACCGGTTCTACGACTCACACTATATCTGGGACGGTCGTGAACTCGGGTGCCGAGGAAGTTGGCAGGGACGCAATGGCGTTGCAATGCACAACTTAATTGCGCCTATGATGTGTTCGGCAATGGGTGGTTTTGGAATGCTTGCGGGCGAGAGACCATGGTTTGAGGTTAGATACGCTAGTGCTGATGGCCAACCGGGATTGTCCGACAACATCGCCGCACTATGTTTGCCCGGCAATTC
>JAOAGX010000114.1 GCA_026415535.1 Armatimonadota bacterium
TAATCCACGCTTCAAGCGATTCTCCACGCACCAGCACCCTGATAATAGCCGGCACGCTCATTGCGCGGTCCAGTTCGTACACTCCTGGCTTCAACGCCCCGCTCTGTCCGCTAATCCGACAAGTAAACACAAAAACAAACGGACTTCTTATAAGCCCCCTATCCGAAAGGACTCGCGCGATTTCCTTGGCTGAAGCCCCGCTGCTCACGATCACTCGCACCGGAGCCCGGTCGCTCGAAACAGGACGAGAGCCGAGAACCAACATCCAGACGCATATCACCAAAACTGACAGAAGCGCCACAATATAGGACTTGGTCGCCGCAATTATCCGTATCATTACGAGTTGAAAGTTTAATGCTGAAAGTCTAAAGCTTGATGGCAAGCACCCCGCAGCCGTTGAGGAGTAAGCTTATCCAACATTATTCAACCTTTCCCGAAGATAGCTCTCAAGCACAATAGCCGCAGCAGCAGCGTGAATACGCTCCCTCCGCTTAGCGCGGGACATGTCGGTTTCGAGTAACCTTTCCTCGGCATCTGCCGTGCTGAATCGCTCGTCCCAAAACTCTATAGGAACCGTAACTCGCCTAGCAAGACGGTTGGAAAAGTTTTTCACCTTCCGAGCCTGAATTCCCTCCTCTCCTTCAGCATCAAGCGGCAGTCCAATTACAACCAAGCACGCGTCAAGCTCGCGAAGCATCTCTTCCACCGCACTCAGGTCGGCCTTTACGCTTCTAGTTCGGTGAATCGTGCGTACTGGGCTCGCGATAAGTCGCAACTCGTCTGTCGCAGCAACACCGATAGTTGCGTCGCCCACGTCAAGCGCCACTATCCTTGGCATTTGTTTCCCGCCACAGGAGGTCATACATCAGTGTGAGAATAGTCATCGAGACCATTATTCCTGCCATAACAATCCCCGAGTCGTTCATAACAAGCGCCGCCACAGATCCTACAATAAGCGCCTTCAAAGCGGCGTTCAAACGGTCGTCTTTGCAAAGCATCTCGCTCAGCTTTGGCCTAATCCGCCAGAACCACAAGGCAACAAACGGCAGAATCGCCATCACCGCTTGCTGTGCGTCGCGCGATGATGCAAGCTCTGCGTTCATAAGCATTTTCCGACCTACAACAGCCAGCGCGCCTTGCAGCCCAGTACCAAAAACGGCAGCTCCATGAGTGCCAGTCGATCTGAAAACAAACCAGTCAATGCCGGCAAGAGCCGTGCTCACGAAACCGCCGAGTAGCACAAGCCCCACAACGTGCTTCACGCCGAACTTGCCACTCCTGAGGGCGATTAAAATAAGCCCGAAAGTAACGACCGCGGCCGCTGTTGCTCCGTAGTTGCTACCCAACGCCCCTAAGCCCAAAATAACGGTCGTTACTACCCCTAGTACCAGTACCGAAGATGCACGTGTTTTTGGGTTCTGAAACATTCCAATCAGGGCAGACATCGTAATGAGAGCAGCTGCGTACTCGTTCCCGACACCGTAGTAGCGATAACCCTCAAGCTGGTAGGAACTAGGCAACGCAAATTTGCACAGCTTGCAGCCGGTGATCGCGTCCAAGACAATAGCGAGCACCGTAACGGCGAATATGACCAACAGCGCCGACTTTCCTGCTAGGAAGACCGACACCAAGGCGATCAGGAACACAAGAACTAGGCTCATTACCGCATAGCTTGCAACGCCAGGCGGTCCAAGCACGGCAAGTAGCATCGCAAGGCACGCGGAGGCACTTAACAATATTCCAGTGCGCAGCGCAAACCCAACTCGCCTCGACAGCGGCCACCCGAACGCGACAAACAACGCAGACGCCGTAAGCGAGGTCGCCGCGATGACTGCGAACACCCAGAGCATCGGCAAGATCAGTGTGTGATTGGCTTCGACACGCTTGTCCATTTCGCGGAGCACATCCAGACATCTCTCGGCAGACTTGAAACTGCTGTCAACGAAGCCTGAAATCCACACACCTTTCTCCTCAAAACCCCGATTGCCAATACCTTGAACGCCGGCTGTAACGGCATTTTGAGTTTTATCTTCCACGTCATCTTGAGCACTTTCTTTCGCGCTCCATTTAGCACTCGTCTTCGTATAGTCCTGAGCAGCAACTTTCGCGTCACCACTAGTGTAGCGAAGTATTTCTACGCCGCACCGGGATTCTTCGCTACGCTCAGAATGACAGTAGGCTCGGTACTCAGAATACCGCTGTACAAAAGGATTGATACGCCGTGCAACTCCGGAATTCGCAGAATGGATACCGAGTGTCCAAAGGACTACACGTGGAAAATCGCTCGCAGCAATCAGACCCGGAGTGCGAGTAGTACTCGAAGTAAGCAAGCCAGGCTCTTGATTGCGGCGAAGGACGGCAATCGGCGTCAGGCGGTTCCAGTACCCTGTTCGAGGCGGGCTAAACGAAACAAGGATCAACTCCGCATTGAGGTATCTATCGCAAGTTGCGGCAAGCCTACCTACCAGATCGTCGAGCCTCATCATTACCGCCCGCCTGTGTGCCTGGTACGCAGTATCCGACAAGCTGATCTTTATCTCGTCAAGCCTCGTGGAGTCGCCAAAGTTGACAACTACGAGATCGGCATCCCTTAACGATCGGATCGCAGTTGTGGCAAGAGGCTTTGAACTCCACGAAAGGCCACACGCGTTGCTCGGACCGAGAGACACGCTTATTCGCCCCACGTCAATCAGGCCGCGAGAGTCCGCCACAAGAACCGATGCGGCGCGACTGGGATCGTCAGTAGTAAGGTCTGCGTTCCCTACGACACACGTTCTCACTCCGGCACAGCGCAGTGCATCGCCTATGTCCCCCACCCGAGCCAAAACTCCGCTTTCGTCCACTGCCCTCACGGCCTGAGCCAGACCAAGAAATACGGCCGATCCTAAAGGCGCTCTTCGACCCGTTCTTGTCGCGTATGCATCGCGAGCGATCTCTCGGGTAGCAGGAACAGTCTCACCAGCGTCATAGAATTCCCGCAACCATGGCCCGCCTGGACTGCTCGCACCAGTAGCTGCAGTCAACATCACTGCTTCTTCGGTGCGCGGTTTCCGGCAGTTCGGGCTGATCAAACCTATATTGCCGAACTTAAGAAGCCGGGTGATGTTAGGTAGGGTCGGATCATCTAGATCGGAGAGAGTGAGGCGATTTGCGACAACTAGGACGATCTTCGTTCGGACGTTGGGAGCTTGGGGTTGGAGATATGAGGCTGAACAAACCGGAACGGCGGAAGCCGCAATACCAAGAACAACGATCAAGAAAATCAAGACCCGCAACCTACCAGCAGGAATTGCCGGTCTCTTAACTCTAATCCCCAATTCCCAATCCAGCTTGTTCACGCCTCCGCCGTAGCCCTAATAATCTCTACGGCCTTCGCCAGTGCTTCATCAACTTTTGACGGGTCCTTGCCGCCGGCTTGGGCAAACTCTGGTTTTCCGCCGCCTCCGCCGCCTGCGACTTTCGCCACGTCCCTCAGAATGTTGCCTGCGTGAAAACCGCGCTCAACAAGATCAGAAGTGACCTTTCCCACAAAAAGGACCTTTCCGTCCGATACTCCGGCCAAAACAACTACTCCCGACCGTAACCGATCTGCCACGCTGTCGATAAGTTTGTGAAGAGTGGAAACATCCGACGTTGGAACAGCCGCAGCAACAAACCGAACTCCGGCAATCTCTTGAGCAGTAGAAGCTATCTCGCCTGCACTCTCCGAGGCAGTGCGCGACTTAAGCGCGTCGATTTCCTGTCGAGCCTCGCGCAGTGCTTGTGACATCCGTTCCGCCGCGGTCAAAATATCGGCTTGAGAAGCCCCGAGAGCATCAGCTACCTGTCTTACTTGATCCTCAAGCTCGCGAACGTATCGAGCGGACTCCGCACCGGTGACAGCCTCGATCCTTCGTAAACCCGCGCCTATACTCGACTCAGCCGTAATCTTGAAAAGGCCCACCTGCGAAGTGTGGCGCAGGTGCGTTCCGCCACACAGCTCGACTGATCTATCTCCCATCCGCACGACGCGCACCTTGTCACCATACTTCTCGCCAAATAGCGCAATAGCCCCCATCCGGCGAGCCTCGTCAAGATCGGTCACGGTCACACAGGACTCCAAATCAGCTAGGATCATCGAGTTGACCTCGTCTTCTATTCGCCTAAGCTCGTCCGAAGTCAAGGCTTGGAAGTGCGAGAAATCGAACCTGAGCCTGTCCGGCTCCACAAGCGACCCGGACTGCAGCGCGTGCTCACCCAGAACCTTGTGAAGCGAGGCGTGTAACAGGTGTGTCGCCGTGTGCGCCCGAGCAATCGCTATTCGGCGTTCCACGTCAACAACTGCATTAACCTTTTCACCGACAGACACCGTGCCAGAGTCCACCCTGGCCTTGTGGAAGAAAAAGTTCGAAGCCTTAACGGTATCACTTACCGTCAGATACGATTGTTCGGAGGTTATCAAACCCGTATCGCCGACTTGACCACCTGATTCGGCATAGAAAGGCGTTTGATCGAGAACGACCTCAATCTCATCACCCTCTGACGCACTAACAACCAGGTCGTTGCCCTTAACTATGGCAACGACAACGGCGTCGGATTTGGTTTGCTCGTAGCCCAAGAATCTAGTTGGCTCGGCACTTTTTTCAAGCTCGAATAGGGCCGACCCCTCACCAACCGTCATCACAGCGGCGAATTCACTAGCCGCTTTTGCTCGTTCCCGCTGTTCGGACATTGCAGCCTCGAATCCCTCAAGATCGATTTCGATTCCTTGCTCGGCCGCAATTTGGCGCGTGATTTCCAACGGGAAACCGTAGGTGTCATGCAAGGTAAACGCCGCCTCACCATCGAGTTTTTTCTCGGGTAACGACTCGGCTAATTTAATTTGATCCTCGAGACGCTGGAGACCAGCATCGAGCGTTCGTCTAAACTTCTCTTCCTCAGCAGCGATCACTTTTTCGATATAGACCTGGCGATCCACAATCTCGTGATACACGCCGCCCATAATCTTAACAACAACGGGCACAATCGGCGCCAGGAAGTCTTTTTCTAGACCAATCCTGCGCCCCTTGATCATCGCATTTCTGATGATACGCCGGAGAACCGATCCGCGCCCAGTGTTCGACGGCATTACTCCGTCGCCGATCACAAAGACCGCACTTCGAATGTGATCCGCTATCACTCTTATTGCGTTGTCGGTCTTCTCGTCGCAACCATATTTCGCGCCGGATAGAGATTCGATCTTCCGAACTATCGGCAGGAATAAGTCAGTTTCGTAATCGGTCGGCGTGCCCTGTAGGACGGCGACCGTACGCTCAAGCCCCATTCCAGTATCGATGTTTTTCGTTGGAAGAGGCTTCAACGTGCCATCTTCGAGCCTGTCGAACTGTTGGAAAACCAGATTCCATACTTCGACAAACCGGTTCCCATCGTGAGCAAGCGCCCAGGTCGGGTCCTCCGGCGGTCCAAGTTCGGGCATGACGTCGAGGAATATTTCGTTGCAAGGTCCGCACGGACCGTTCGGACCTTTAGAAGGCGCATTGGCAGGCCAGTAATTCTTGTCCTCACCCAACCGAACGATCTTGTGCTTCGGAAAGCCGATCTCTTTGAGCCAAACTTCCTCGGCCTCATCATCGTCCAGGTAAACGCTAGTCCACAGGTGGTCTGGATTAAGCTTGAGTACCCCGGTCAGAAACTCCCACGCCCAAATTATCGACTCGTGCTTGAAATAGTCTCCGAAGCTGAAGTTGCCTAGCATCTCAAAGAACGTGTGGTGCACAGCGTCTCCGACATCGTCAATATCGTCAGTACGCAGACACTTCTGGCATGTGACAATCCTCGGCGCAGGAGGCACTCTCTCACCGACAAAATACGGTTTGAATTGCACCATACCTGCGGACGTGTACAAAAGCGACGCGTCGTCGGGCACAAGCGAATCGCTTGGGTAAATCAAGTGCCCCTTGGACTCGAAGAATTTCAGATATGCTGTTCGGAGTTCGGAACTGGTCATGTGCGGTTGTTAATAATCAGCTACACGACCGCGTCATACCACTTTTTACCTGCACGCGGTCTTTTCTCGCTCGGCGATAAAAGCCTCGATAGTGGCCTGATCCTTGATTCCTGCGGTGCAACCCATTGCCGTTACGCAAAACGCGCCGGTTGCGTTTGCAAACTTGCCAGTGCGCTCCAGGTCCCAACCTTTGACAACCCCTGTTAGGAACCCTGCCGCAAAAGCATCTCCCGCACCTGTTGCATCTACCACGTCCACTTTGTATATGGGCAGCCTAATTTCAACGTCCTTGCTTCTTATATAACAACCCTCGCTACCCATTTTGAGAGCAACAACCTTGACGCCTTTTTCCATGAACACCTTCGCTACGTCGGCCGGATCGTGCTTGCCCGCACACATCCGCGCCTCCTCTATGGACGGTACAAAATAGTCCAGATACGCAAGGCACGGCTCCAAAAGCTTCATCCAATTCCCTCGCGAGTCCCAGGCGGTGTCAAGGCAAGTTATTACTCCCATCTCCTTGGCTTTCTTTAGCACTCGCGCGGTCGGTTCGCCATCGAACGCCGGCATCAAAAACGTCCCCGCGATGTGCAACACCTTCGACGATTTGATCAGGTCGAAGTTAACGTCCTCTTCAGTGAGCGCGGCGTTGGCACCAATGTAGTGAATGAAACTGCGCTCACCATCGCTGTGAACCATCACCATCGTCGCCGAAGTCCTAGCCACCTTGTCACGCACGATGCCTGAACAGTCAGAACCCCATTTACCAAGTTCCTTGATCATGAAATCGCCGAAGCCGTCATCGCCAACCTTGCCTATTATCGCCGTATCTATTCCGATCTTGGCAAGATCGGTGCCGGTATTCGACGCGCACCCGCCTGTATG
>JAOAGX010000115.1:0-2341 GCA_026415535.1 Armatimonadota bacterium
ACTACAATCTGGTTTGGGTCGCCAGTAACTGGGTTGACAGTATAAACTACGCCCCACAACAAGCGGTCGCTCATTCGTTGGACGATAACAGCAATAGAGGGCTCACCCGAAGGTTGCAGCCTTGAACGAAATGCCGCAGCACGCCCGTTCCAGACCGATGCCCAGACGCGCTTGATCGCCGTCTCAAGTTCCTCAAGCCCTTGGACGTTCAGATAGCTATCATAAGCACCTGGAAAATCTTGGACAGCTGAAGCTCTAACGGCTACTTTCGGCTCTGACTCACCGCACTGCAATGCCAGCTCGCGATAGGCTCGACTGACTGCCGACCACACGTCCTCCGCGATCGGCTGTGTGAGAATTGCATCGCGTATGGCCTCTCGGGCCTCGGCGTCGAGAGCGCCCGCAGGTGATCGGCGCGCGCCAGTCGACCATAAATGCCACTGATAAGCATCAGACACGATGACGAAACCGCGCGGCACGTGTAGCCCCGCTGAAATTAGCTTGGCAAGGCTTGCTGCCTTATGCCCACATTTAACTGTCTGATGGGCCTGGGCTAGTGGAATTGTGAGGCGGATCTTGGGTGACATTTGACTGGTCGGCTCGATTATATGCCCAGCTCTGCAGCCTGTCAACGGTCGAGAACTGCACTGTATTTGCAGAGGGATCATGTCCCCTTTAACTGCAGGTGGAAAATATCCCTGTGCAAGAGTGGGTTGCAGAAGGAAGAGATTCGTTATACTACTTGACTACGTAGTACTAAGGAGTGTATTGGATGGGAAATCGAGTCTGCGGGAAGCTGCTGTTTGAAATGGATGTGAGCTATCCTCAAGCTTGTCGCCTAAAGTCGAAGGCAGGTGGTATTCCTAGTCTGGCCCAAGGCAACCGTGGTAGTAGTCAATCCAATAAGCTGTCTGAGGATGTGCGCCAGCGAATTGTTGGGCTGAGTGTTGTGGGTGAAGAGTATTTCCGCAGAGTCTGTCGCAAATCAGCTCACCTTTCTCAAGCAGAAAGTAGGAAGTAGCGGCATACTTCTGGAATGAGGGCTACTAGAGACCGGTTTAATTCCTTTTCGGGAGAGGGGCTTGGAGGTGTGTCCCCTGAACTTTCAAGCGTTCCTGGAATCGATTCGAAGATCGAGAGGTTACCGCGGTCAGATCGTTCACGTCGAGCGCATTCCGGCGCGCAAAGCTCAGTATGCCGAAATCGCCCCACCACTTCCACGTGAGATCGAAGAAACGCTAAAGCGCCAAGGTATTACGCGACTCTACTCGCACCAAGCCGAAGCGATCGAGGCGGTCAGGCGGGGTGAACATGTCATCGTCGTAACCTCTACCGCAAGCGGCAAGACTCTTTGTTACAATGCGCCGGTTTTCGAGACGCTATTGGTCAACCCGTGCGCACGAGCACTTTACATCTACCCAACCAAAGCGCTTGCACAAGATCAACTTGCAAAGTTGAGGCTGCTTCAAGAAGGACTTTTTACTGCCCCTGCTTCGCAAGAAGGAGAGGAATCGGTTTCCTATACGCACAAAGGAGAGCACTACTCCTTAACATTAGCCAAGGAGGGACGGAGGAAGGCCCTTACTAAGGAAGGAGTAAGTGCGATCCGGGCCTACACCTACGATGGAGACACTCCACGACAGGACCGTCCGTTCATCAAATCAGTCTCCAACATAGTCCTCACCAATCCCGATATGCTCCACGTTGGCATTTTGCCATATCACACCACCTGGTCCGACCTGTTTCGCAATCTGCACTATGTTGTGATCGACGAAGCACACACATACCGAGGGGTATTTGGTGCGCACGTTGCAAACATCATTCGTCGGTTGAGAAGGATAGCCGAATACTACGGCTCAAGACCGCAATTCGTGTGTGCATCGGCAACCGTTAGGGAACCGGCCAAGTTGGCTAAAGACCTGACCGGACTCGAAGCAAGAGTGATCGAAAACGACGGTTCCCCATCAGGCGAGAAAACTTTCGTCTTCTGGAACCCTCCTATGCTCGACAGTAAGGGCGAGCGCCGCAGCTCGAACTACGAAGCAGTCGAGCTTTTCACACGACTAGTCGAATCTGGCGTGCGCACAATAGTATTCACGCGAGCACGAAAGACCGCCGAGCTGATTCTGCGCTATGCCAAAAAGGAGCTCCGCGAGGCTGGTTCGTCGAACGTCGAGAAAATAATGTCTTACCGAGCTGGGTACCGACCGTCGGAACGGAGGGATATTGAAAGACGGCTGTTCAGCGGCGAGCTGTTGGGCGTAACCTCAACTAGCGCGCTCGAGGTTGGAGTCGATATCGGCGGTCTTGACGCGGTAGTCATGACCGGGTATCCCGGCTC
>JAOAGX010000115.1:2351-6825 GCA_026415535.1 Armatimonadota bacterium
CTCGAGCACTTGGCAACAGGCAGGGCGAGCTGGCCGCGGCGTTGAGGAGTCGCTTGCGGTTTTAATCGCGCTGAACGATCCGATTGACCAGTATCTGATGCGCGATCCTAACTACCTCTTTGCAGCCGAGTATGAACGAGCGATTGTAGACACTCAGAATCCATACATACTGGCCGACCATCTTGTGTGCGCGTCATACGAACTGCCGTTGGAAAACGAGGAGATAGACCGGCTTTTCGGCGAGCGAGCCTGGGAGGTTCTAGGAACGCTTAGTGAGATCGACCGTGTTGAATACAGGCGCAGGTGGTTCTGGATCGGCGGCGAGTTTCCGGCTAAGAGCGTCAACATCAGATCGGCATCCAGCGATAGCTTCAATATAGTGTCCGTCGAACGGGGCGGCATGTTGTTGGGAACAGTCGACTCGGTTAACGCGTTCGAAACGGTTCACCCAGGCGCTGTTTATCTACATATGGGCGATTCGTACGTGGTCACGCGGTTGGATGTCAAAGAGCGGGTGGCCTACGTCGAGCAGTCGAATGTGGACTACTACACCACGCCGGGCACTTTGACAACCGTGAAGATCGAAAGCGAGGTACAATCGCGTGTAATTCCGGCTGCGACGCCCACAGCAGAATCGCTGCAACTGCCCGGCGCAAAGGTCGGGTTCGGTGATGTCAAAATCTCAAGCCGCGTAACACACTACTGGCGTAAGCAGTTGTTCACGGAAAAGCCAATAGATCGCGTTATGTTGGACTTACCGGAAACCTCGCTTGCAACCGAGGCTGTGTGGATAGTTTTGCCGCACGAGATTACAGATCGGCTGATCGGGCGCGGATTCGACCTCGCCGGTGCGATTCACGCTATGGAGCACGTGACAATCGGAATACTACCTCTGTTTGCAATCTGTGACCGCAACGACGTCGGCGGAGTCTCGCACCCCGAACACCCCGACACCAACAGTCTCGCTGCCATATTCGTTTACGACGGCTATCCAGGCGGGGTGGGACTCGCGCGGGCGGCTTATGAGTCAATCGAGAAGGTGCTGGAAACCGCGCTCAAGACTGTCGAGAACTGCGGCTGCGAGAACGGCTGCCCCGGCTGTGTGCAATCGCCCAAATGCGGCAACAACAACCAGCCGCTGGACAAGATCGGAGCTGCCTTCGTGCTGAGGGAGCTTCTTCGCTTCGCTCACAACGACGAGGCCTGAGAGTAACACAATCTCAGAATAATCACGTCTTCAGGGTGACTCAGTCCCGCGTTCGTCAATTCCGAGCGAAGCGAAGAATGTCGGCCTGTAAGACCAAACGGACGCTTTCCGTCTACTCCCCTATCACCTTGATCACAACTCTCTTCCTGCGCTGTCCGTCGAATTCAGCATAGAAGATAGTCTGCCACGGACCCAGATCGAGTCGGCCCTCCGTGATCGGGATAATGACCTGGTGGTGCATGAGTAGGTTTTTCAGGTGGGCATGGCCGTTATCCTCGCCAGTCCTGTGGTGTCGATAATTTGGACCCTCAGGAGCAAGACGCTCAAGCATATCCATTGCGTCCTGGTGGATTCCCGGCTCGTTGTCGTTGACCCATACTCCAGCGGTGATGTGCATAGCCGAAACGAGCATCATCCCCTCGCGAATCCCACTCTCCCGAAGGACGGACTCACACTCGCCGGTGATGTTGACTAGTTCGCGCTTGCGTTGGGTATTGAACCACAGGTATTTAGTGTGGGATTTCACGCAGTGCCTCCTCGCCAGAGTGGATTGGTGAAATTGTACGAGCTGGGAATCTCGTCGTCAACCAGCCAGTGCCAATGAGTTGACTTGCCCTGCAGCAAACGGTAAAGCTCAAGAAGAAACTTCGTCTGAGGGCTTGATATGAGTACCGGGTTCGTCGACAGTGTCTGCGTCATCTGGCTCGATATGGGTAACTACGTGTGTACCGGGGTAGCGACGACGCATTTCATCCTCAATACGTTCGGCTATCTCGTGAGCCTCCTCAACTGGCATATCTCTCGGCACTATTAGGTGATAGTCGATCTCGCGATAAGGACCGGATTTGCGAGTCCTAAGCTTGTGATAGCCCACTATCCGAGGAGAGTTCATTACTACTTCCTTAATTTCGCCCACCTCTCCGTCCGGTAGCGCCTGATCCATAAGAGGGCCAGCCGCCTTCCAGGTGAGCGAGAAAGCTACCTTTATTATCATCAGTGCGACCCCAATGGCCACAATAGGATCAATCACGTGCCAACCGGTCAGCCTTATTATCCCAAGCCCAATTAGTACTCCGAGCGATGTGCGAACGTCCGTCGATAGGTGGTGACCATCGGCCTCTAGGGCAATGGAATCCGTCTCTCGGGCCACTTTGAACAAGAACCGCGCGACCAGAGTATTTGCCACCACGGACACACCCATCACGGCCAAGCCCCAGTCCACCGTCTGAACAGGCCGAGAATGGCGCAGTTTATCAATCGACTCATTTATAATGAACATCGCGGCAACCAGTATAAGCAAGGCTTCCACCGCGCCTGATAGGTTTTCGATCTTTCCATGACCAAACGGATGCTTGCGATCAGCCGGACGGCCAGAGACACGCACGCTCAGGAACGCGATTACCGAGGCGAAAAGATCCAAGCCAGAGTGCATCGCCTCTGATATAACGCTCACAGAGCCAGTCACCAAGCCTACGACCAGCTTCGCCGCAACTAGAATAGAGTTTGACACTATCGACAGGCTTGCAGCCAAAACTTTTCGATCCAACTACAGCCTCCAGCCTCCGGAAACGGGAGGCATTATAGCATCACCGTCTGTGAGCGTCAACGCTGCCTGACCTTGGGTTATCTTGATAGGCGCGATTCGGCGATCATCCGCAGTATACGGAGTGCGCAACTTCGGCTGGCAAGTCCGTCCCAGCCGTAGTGGATAATTGGCTGGGACAGGCTCTACTACTCTGACTTATGCGACTCTGACTATGACCTCGACAACATATATCGAGATCGAGGCACACAGTGCTCCAGTTATCTTAGGTTGCTGTGGTAAGCGCGTTTTGCGGTTCTCTTGCTTAGCTGACGAATGCCGGACCACCTTGCAGTCGTGTCTTGTCGCAACACCCTCAAGTGAATGCTGATCAAGCTACATTTCAAGGCACATGGCAGTCAAGGCAGATAGCGCCCAATACCAACGCTGCGAAGTCTCAGACAGCTGACCCGATCACCCTAGCTACTAAAACGCCAGTGCCATCTGAGCAGGGTCAGTCGAATAAAGTCGCCAGACTACCGCCTCAATTGCGGCTCGCACACAATCCAACCTGTGAGTTAATGCCACGTCAGGCAACCTGCGGCTTGCACGCGCTAGGTGTGTAGCGAGCCAACCGAGATAAACCAGTATATCATGAACCACGTCCGACATTTCCGGGTTCGTGCTCAGACATTGCCCCACGAAGTTGGCCAGCTCTGGGAAATGCATATTTTCGGCCGACCGAAGGCACTCGTCCTCAAACACTGCTATTCCGCACGCGACCTCTCGCTTTCGGATTCTTGCTGGCGTTGTGAAGCTGACTCGGCGAATCGGTAGCCTGCGGATATCCTCGATCTCCAGTTGCGGATGCACCATCTTGTAACCAGTCACGGTTCGACGAACGTACTCGTTGATTACTCGAGAATTTAGTATGCAAAGCAGATAAAAGTGGCTGATACCGTCGGGCCTGAGTTCCACAGCATACACTGACTGAGGAAATATGTATCCGAGATGGCGTCCACGGACCTCGTCCAGTGCCGCGATGACATGGGCAGCGCTCTTTTGTATCAATATCTTAGTGCGCCGATATCGAACTAGAGGCTTGCGGACGAGTTCTTTCTTGATCCTACGACCTTCCCAGAGTATCTCATAAGGTTG
Organism: Armatimonadota bacterium; assembly: GCA_026415535.1. Classification (GTDB taxonomy): domain Bacteria; phylum Armatimonadota; class UBA5829; order UBA5829; family UBA5829; genus CALJES01. Next base: position 6,239 of record JAOAGX010000115.1, read on the forward strand.
CACGCTCTCGCCACCTAACAGCATCCTAAACTCGCCTTTCCTGCTCGTGATTGCCGACTTGCCGACCTCCTCGCCCCGGTATATCGCCGCCACGTTTAGCTTGCCTAGCGGAGCATATGGAAACACATAGTTAGTCAGCGCCATATCGGAACCGTGAATACGCTTGATGACCTCGGTGAACGGTCCATCCTCGAGCAAATACAAGAACTCGCACCCTTCCTGTGAAAGAATCGTTTGCCTGCGGAGCGGACGCGCAATCTTGCGAACAAATCCGCACGGGTCCAAGATAAAACTCTGCCGATCCGCAACTCGCTCGAGCCGGGCGACCGGGAAGCTCTCCGATAAAGGCGGGGAATTACGCACCACTGGTACTATGTTGGCCACGGTCGCATTGGGAAACGCTCCGAAAATGTGCACAATCGACTCGATTGACCATTCCTGAGCCAGCTTGCGCCTCACTTGTGCTGCGTTCTCGCGAACCAGCATCGGATCAGGTAAAACCATCGACAACATTCCGCCGGGCCGGACCAGGTCTTGTTCCATCACCGTATTCAGGAAGAGCAAATAGGAATCCGACTGTCCCGGGC
>JAOAGX010000116.1 GCA_026415535.1 Armatimonadota bacterium
TGGCAGAACCGGGAAGATGTTTGGCTATGAGCACTTCGATGTGAAACCAGATGTAATGACACTCGCAAAAACCCTCGGCGGAGGGTTTCCTATCGGGTGCTGCCTGGCGAGAGATAAATGGGCGGATATCTTTGAGCCTGGTGATCATGCGGCAACGTTCGGCGGAAATCCTTTAGCGTGTGCGGCAGCCATTGCATCAATTACTAAGATCAGAAACGGCGGTTGGAGCCAAGAGACAGGAGTTCGAGGCGCCGAAGGCGAAAACTGTGGCAGAAAACGCCCTTGAGAAAGGGCTAATAGTAAACCCGATAGGGGAAACCATTCTTCGCTTTGTCCCGCCTCTCATACTCACTGTCGAACTCGTAGACAGAGCTATGAATGTGCTTTCTGAGTGCGTCTGACCGCCGACTGATTTTGGAGGATCAAACAATGTGGCATCGATTTACCGAGCGGGCAAAACGGGTCGTGTTCTTCGCACAAGAAGAGGCCGCTGGGCTCGGCGATAACTATGTATCGACCGAGCACCTTCTTTTGGGAATTACGCGCGAGCCGGAATCGACGGCTGGCCGAATACTGCAAAGGGCCGGTTTGTCTATGGACATGATCCGCAGCGAAGTGGAAAAGCACTTAACGCCGGGAGAAGACCGACTCGGACACGATATGCAGCTTACCCCGCGGGCAAAACGAGCGATTGATCTGGCTTATGATGAAGCCCGAAGTCTGATGAAAAACTACATCGGAACTGAGCACCTCATGCTGGGGCTTGTCCGAGAAGGCGAATGTCTTGCCGGGCAGATCTTGAAAAAGATGGGCCTCGAACTTGACAGGGTGAGAGAAATGGTTGTTGAGATACGAAACAGCGAAGAAATTGGTGAGAAGTCCATGCGCATCCCTCGCACTTGGAAAACAGATACCGGCACCCAAATGGCCGGTAAAGACCTGCTTGAGATCAGTTATCTCACTAGAGATGAGATCGACGCAATATTCGAACTCGCCAGCAGACTCAAGATCGACGCTAAAACAACCCGCGATTGGAGAGTTCTCGCCGGAAAGACGATGGCGATGATCTTCGAGAAGCCATCGCTGCGAACGCGAGTTTCGTTTGAGGCAGGCATGACTCAGCTCGGCGGACACGCGATCTATCTCGCGCCTTCAGATATACAACTCGGCAAACGCGAATCTATCGCAGATGCGGCACGCACGCTCGACAGGATGTGCGATATTATTATGGCAAGGGTTTTTGCACACGAGACGGTCGTCGAGCTAGCAAAGCATGCTCAAGTTCCAGTAATCAACGGACTCTCGGATCTGGAGCATCCCTGTCAGGCGCTAGCTGATTTCTTCACCATCCTTGAGAAAAAGGGGGATCTCAAGAAAGTAAAGGTCGCCTTCGTTGGCGATGGCAACAACGTAGCACACTCGCTGATGCTGTTGGCGTCCAAAGTCGGAGCACACTTCGCCATCGCCTGCCCGAATGGATACGACCCGCTTGAGAAAATCGCATGCGCCTCAGAGTCGTTCGCCAAGGAAACCGACGCAAAGATTGATATTGTCCGCGATCCCGTAGATGCGGTCAAAGATGCCGATGTAGTTTACACAGACGTATGGGCAAGCATGGGTCAGGAACATGAGGCCGAGGAACGAGCAAAGGCATTTGCAACATACCAGGTGAACTCCGACCTTATGAGCAAAGCGAAACCCAACGCAATCTTTATGCACTGCCTGCCAGCTCATAGAGGATCGGAGGTCACTGACGAAGTTATTGATAGTACTCAAAGCGTCGTATTCGATCAAGCCGAGAATAGATTACACGTGCAGAAGGCTGTGATGGCATTGGTGGCTGGTTAATCCGAAAGCTCGACGGCCGGAGAGTTTGAAGACCTTCATGGCTGCCACCATACCATCTAGAATGCCAAACCTGATTCCGGAGGAAATGTGATGCCAAAGACAGTTGTCCTGGTATACTCGGGTGGACTTGATACATCCGTGTGCATACCGATGATGCGGGAGGATTACGGGTTCGAAAGAGTTGTTACGGTTACGGTGGATGTCGGGTTGCCACCCGAGGAACTCAAGCAAGCTGAGGAAAAAGCAAGGCTCCTTGGAACCGAACATTACACAATCGACGCCAAGAACGAGTTTGTCACCGACTACATATTCCCCGCAATCAAGGCCAATGGCGACTACCAAGGCTATCCAATCAGCACTTCTATCGCAAGACCGTTGATCGCGCTCAAAGCCGTAGAGGTTGCTCGATTAATCGGAGGAACAGACGCGTTTTGCCACGGCTGCACCGGCAAGGGAAACGATCAGTTCCGCATAGAGTTTGTAATGCGAGCTCTAATGCCTGACGTGCCGATTATTGCTCCGATGCGCGAGAAGACTCTGACACGCTCTTGGGAAATTGAGTACGCTGAGCGTAAGGGAATCCCTATTGGGCAATCTAAAGAAAAGATCTGGTCAATCGATGAGAACTTATGGGGCCGCTCAATTGAGGGTGGACGTCTAGAAGAACCCGATTATGCTCCGCCGGAAGAAATATTCAAATGGACCGTTGACCCGAAGAAGGCGCCTGATACGCCTACGGAGATTACACTGGAGTTTGAAAACGGCGTTCCTGTTGGCCTCGACGGCAAGCGAATGTCCGGCCTTGAGCTTATTCAACAGGTCCATAAAATCGCGGGGGCAAACGGAGTCGGCCGAGTAGACATCATGGAGGACCGACTAATCGGTCTGAAGGTTCGCGAAAACTATGAATGTCCTGCTGCAAAAACGATAATTCCGGCACATCAGGCACTTGAAGCGCTCGTGTGCACCAAAGAGGAGCGAGCGTTCAAAGTCCTCGTGGATCAGAAATGGGGCGAGCTTGCCTACGCCGGGCTGTGGTATGATCCTTTCAAAGACGATCTGGAAGCGTTCATCAACCAGATTCAACCCAGAGTCACCGGAACCGTCAACCTGCGTCTGTTCAAAGGGAGCTGCACGGTAATCGGTAGAGCATCGAAGTATGCTCTGTACAATGAAGACCTAGCTTCATTCGATTCGAGGACTTTCGACCAGTCTGAAGCCGTCGGAATCGTTAAGACCCACGGGATGCAAGCGAGGATGTGGCGAACCGTGATGGACAAATAAAAGCCGTATAGTTCGGTTTGAAAATGTTCACAGAGAAGTAACGTAAACTATCACGGCCTTTGATCCGCAAAATACTCAGATAGACTAGCCTGAATCCGGAGGAACATAGCCGCATTGCCACAACATTAGAAACGCAAAGAAGAAGGTCCTAGCCAAGAGCACACAATGACTAAATGACTCGGAAAAAGAAGCACAATATGACAAAAAAAACCTGGTCAGGTCGATTCTCAAAATCGACCGACAAGCTAATAGAGAGGTTCACTGAGTCAATCACGTTTGACTGCCGGTTGATCGAGCATGATATTCGCGGCTCGATCGCACACGCACAAATGCTTGGCAGCTGCGGCATTATATCCCAAGCGGACTCAGACAGCATCGTCGACGGACTAAACGAGATTCTGGCAGATATTAGGACTCATGGGGTCGAAGTGGATGAGTCAGTTGAAGACGTGCACACGTACATTGAGAAGCTTCTTTTCGACAAGATCGGAGAGATAGCAGGCAAGCTTCACACAGCTCGCAGTCGCAATGATCAGGTTTGCTTAGATATTAGACTTTTTCTCAAACATGAAATAGCGGCAATTAGCGGAGCTCTGTCTAAGTTTCAGGCCGTAATCATTGACAAGGCAGAAGAACACGTGGAGTCCATCATGCCGGGACTTACTCATCTGCAGCACGCCCAACCGATCACGCTCGGACACCATCTGATGGCATGGTTCTGGATGCTCGAACGCGACAAGGACCGGTTTGCCGACTGCCTCAAGCGTATCAACGTGTCGCCCATTGGTACTGGAGCTCTAGCCGGAACCACATTTCCAATAGATCGCGATTACGTGGCGAAAGAGCTTGGGTTTGCTTCGGTCTCGGAAAACAGCATTGATTCGGTTGCAGACCGGGACTTTGCCTCAGAATTTCTAGCGGCGGCGGCAATTCTGATGGTTCACCTTTCACGGTTTGCCGAGGAAATCGTTCTTTGGAATACGCCCGAGTTCGGATTTGTCGAGCTGGACGATTCGGTAACGACTGGTTCGTCGATAATGCCACAAAAGAAGAATCCCGATGTGGCAGAGCTCGTGCGTGGGAAGTCGGGGCGAGTTATCGGCAATTTGATCACACTACTTACGATCCAAAAAGGCCTGCCGATGGCCTACAACCGAGATCTGCAAGAGGACAAAGAACCTCTTTTCGATACCGTAGACACGGTTCGAATGTCGCTCGATGCGTTTGCGCTGATGCTCTCAACCGCTAAGTTTAATGCCGAACGGATGCGCAAGGCCGCAGCAGAAGGTTTTTTAACTGCAACCGATCTTGCAGACCACCTTGTTCGACAGGGAGTTCCGTTCAGAACAGCTCATGAACAAGTGGGGAAACTCGTATCTTGGTGTCTGGAAAATCAAAAGGACCTGCTAAATCTGACAATCGATGAGATTCGTCAATTTGCGCCTAAGGCTAAAGAGGACGTGATTTCACAATTGACGATCGAAGCGAGTGTGGCAGCCCGATCAAGTTATGGCGGGACTGCCCCTTCAGAAGTACGGAGACAGATTCAAAAAGCGCGGTCGGTTTTGGAAGGGAAAGTTCAGACATTTTGATCCGGAGTAAACAGTTTAGTCTTGTGAGAGATTCTTCGCTGCACTCAGAATGACAAGGTTGTAGACGGCAATCCTTAGGTGCGCTCAGAGTGACAATATTTTATAGACATGCGTTACTTCAGCTGTGCTGAAGATGACAGCTGATCTCTGAACGAGCAACCGAAAAAGCCACAAATTACTCACTGCTGTTGACTAGGCTGTAGACGCTTGAGCATCTTGACAGTGGCCGTGTCGTGGTTCCACTCAAAATCCACCTGATCTACTAGGTGGCGGATCAGGTAGAGACCAAGGCCGCCTTCGCGGGCCAAATCCGGATGATCAGGTACCTCCAGCCGGCAGCATCCGACCACATTGTTACGAACCTCGACGAGAAGTCCGTCCTCACACACGACGCATCTAATATCGACGTTATGGACGTCGTCTCTGGGACAGCCATATTTGATCGCGTTCGTGCAGGCCTCGCCGACAGCAATTTTCAAATCCTCGATCTGGTCAGCGTCGAAGCACATCCGCTTCGCTATACCCTCGACCGCGGATCGCACGATCGATACATACTCAGGCGCGCTGGGGATTTCCAGCTCTACCACTTCGCCCTTTTTCAACTCACTGATCTCCTCATAACTCCGAGGCGTAATTTTCTCCAGGAGTTTCATCATGATTGTTGGCCACCTGCGCGAATTGCTGTATGCCTTGACACATAAAATGCGGGGCCCGATGAGGACAAAACTACAACACTTTAAGAACCACCATTGCAACATCGTCGCGAACGCGGCCGTTGGCAAACTCGATGAGTCTATCGTGAATGCAATCGGCAATTTTCTGCGCTCGCGACTGGGCACACTTGGTCAATATTTTAACCACGGAGTCCCTGCCGAACCGTTGGCCGTCTTGTTTTGCGGCATCAGTAAGTCCGTCAGTGAATAATACGAGAACGTCGCCTGGTTGAAGATCTACCTCACGCTCCTCATAGATTACTCCGGCTTTTACACCGAGAAGAATCCCATCCGCAGAAAGCGTTGCCACGCTTCCATCCCTAACCCTGTAAAGCAAGGCAGGCTCGCATCCACCATTGGCATATCGCAACTTGCCGCGCTCTAGATCCACAACACCATAAAAAGTACTAATGAATACCTCTGCCGCTGTGCTTTCGCAGATCAGATTGTTCGTCTTGGTCAGCACCTCAGCCGGAGAGTGGCACTCGCGTGCGTAGGCCCGCAAAACGTGCTTGCCCATCGTCGTGTGCTGAGCAGCCTCCACATCGCTTCCAGACACGTCCGAAAGAACAACACCAACCAGCCTTGGACCAATGCAGACGAAGTCGTAGTAGTCTCCGCCAACTTCCCTTGCCGGAAGATATTTGTGGCCTATGTCGAGACCGTCTATCTGAGGAATGCTCGAAGGAACCAACCTCTGCTGGAGCATCGACGCGATCCGATAGGTCTGCTGATATACCCTGGCGTTGTAAATCGCAACTCCTGCAAGCTCACAAAGAGGCCCAATGACCGCTCGTTGCGATTGGGGAAACACACGTGTCTGCTTAGAGAAACCCACCGCTACAGCCACAAGCTTGCCGTGGTTCTTCAGTGGCAGTCCGATCGCCGAAACCAAGCCCGCCTCACGAGAGGCATCCGTAGCAAGAGCCGGTGACGTGTTGACATCTCGAACCAACAACCTCCTGCCCGTCTCCTTCACTCGCCACGCAAGCGGAGCAGCCAAATCGTAGTAAACGTATTTATGCCTAGCCTTCAAACCAGAGCCTGATCCAAATCTCAACCTGCCGCTTAGTTCGTCTACCAGTAGAATTACACACACGTCAAGTTGAAGAACCTTGCATATCTCGTTTCCTAGCCTGCGAAGGCGCTCTTCCAAGTTCAGGCTCGAGGTCACTGTCTTGGAAATTTGCAGCAAACTGCCAAGTTGCTGAGTGCGCCGGTGAACGCGAGCGTAAAGCCGGGCATTTTCAATCGCAACGGCCATCTGGTTTGCTATAGTTTGCAAAAGTTCGAGATCACGCTCATCGAACAGCCGTCCTGCACGAACCGTGTTTACATTCAGCACTCC
>JAOAGX010000117.1 GCA_026415535.1 Armatimonadota bacterium
CCCATATCTATTGACTGTCCTCGCCGAGCGATCCGGTATTTTGCACCGCACGACTTCACAACCTTGAGGAAACGTCTGTAGTGAGGGGAACGCGATCTTTGACCGATATCGAGCACCAACGCCGCCGGTTTCAACTCGAGCAAGCCCGGAAAGCCTACCACATGGTCGGCGTGAGGATGGGTGAGGACCGCAACATCAATAATGTCAACACCAAGGCTTTGTAAATACGGCACGACAAGTTTGGCCCCTACGTCCGCATCGTCGCGCCAGCTTGACGTGCCGCAGTCCACCACCATAGTTCGTCCCTTGGGAGTACGCATTACTGCGCATAGTCCCTCACCGACATCAAGAACCGCAAGCTCAAGTCGGGGAGGCACGGGCTGCAAGGCGTATGCCCAGATCGCGACGGTCGCAATCGCCACCAACAATATCGCGAACCTCGGCCCCCCGGAGAATGCAAGGTTCACGCCGAGCCTCGATGAAGCTAAGTGCCCGCTGAGTCTACCGCGCGCCATCTCTCGACCTCAACCAATTCAACACCGCGTGTAGAATTACGTAGTACCCGACAATGGCCAATACGCTCGGAGATGCAACCGAAATAGCGCTCCATTTCATTTCACCTAGCACATTAACCACTGTCAACATCGCGTTAGTTGTTTGGCTCCCAATAAAACCAACTACCTCGCCTAAAGGCCCCGCCTGAGATGCGACCGGCGATGCGAGCCCTGCTCCGAACACGACCGGTACCCCCAATCCGACCGCTACGTTTGCAGGAACCGATACAAGCGATACGTAGTTGAAGTAGTATGCTATCACCGGCGCTGTGACAAGTGACACTGCTATCGTCGCGATTGCTGTCGATCCCAACGAGCCGGTAAGCTTGCGTAGGGCAAAGTGCTTGGCTGAACGCGGTGCGGACGGATCTCGATTGACAATACCGGCCCAGCTGAGTAGTGAGTTTGCACCGATTATCGGACTTACGTAGATAATCGCCCAAACAGCAAGGAAAGAAAGCTGGAAGCCCACGTCGAACAGGCTTGCCGGGTTAATCGACAATATGATAATAGCCGCGACAAAGAATAGGCTAATCGTGTCCGAGACGCGCCCAAGCGGTCTGGCAATCAGCATTAGCGATGCCATAATCGCCGCCCTCACAAGAGACGGTTTTCCTCCAACCATCAGAACGTAGCCCAACATGAAAACTATCACCAACGCTCCGCGCCAACGCGGGTAGACGCGAACCAGTCCTAACAGAGGCGAAACCAAAAATATAAGCACCCAACAGTTAAACCCGGACGCCGCCAATAGATGAAGCGTTCCGGTGCGAGAAAAGTTTCTACAAACGTCAGGCGGCAAGTAGGCATATGAGCCAATAACCATACCCGCGATAACCGCCCCTCCTTCACCAGCAGCTAGCCGCTCGATGCTCGCTACAAGCCTACTCTTGGCCCTAAGGGCCATACGGACTACCGGATTGCTTTCTTTCGCGGTTGGAACGACTCTGCCCACATCGCAGCCGATGCTTCGCTGTTCGCAAAAGTGAAACCGAGAGGAATCAAAAAAACCGATCTTCGACACATCCCTCAACGTGGCGCACGAATATATCCCTCTCCTTCCGAGATAGTCCTTCCATGAAAGACGGCCGGGATTTGTCGGACCAGTAGGCAAATATGGTCTGGCCTCGATCAGCATACGGTTGCCGTATTCGAGCCGGTGGACAACGGATTCGGGTTTGGTCGACCACTCCGAAGGATACGCGCTTACCATCACGCGTCCGCTTGCCCGACGCCAACCCTGCGGCGATCGCACCGCATCAACAAGGAGAACGAACCGCATTTGGTCATTTCCGATCTCAAGGTCCGAAGCGATGGTCCCTATCATCGCGTCGACTGATCGAACAAAGCGAGATATGTCGTCGTGTGCAATCGTGCGTCCCAGCTGGTATCGCCAGGCCCCTATCAAAAACGCTCCGGCGACTATCGCCAAAACGGATCGATAACTTTTCCGACGAGACGACGCAGACGCAACGGCCAAAACTCCCGAAGTGGCCAATACGATCCAAAGGGACACATACTCCGCCGCTAATATCCCAAATCCAAACGCGATCGCGACATACGCCGCCGGCCTGCTCATAGAACTAATGTCTCAAAATTAAAGGTTAGGCGCTATGATAGCGTCGATTTTGTAACTTTGCAAACCTGGTTTACGGACTTGCAAAGCGGGGTACACATTACTTGAAAAAGTGAATATGGGCATTTCTTGTCCGGGCCGATCCACGAGCCCCTTATTCAGAACCTCGGTTGGAAACGGTCGCGGAACTGTATAAGGGGTTAGCGGCCAGCTGGTTTAAACTTCCGGGCTGTTGTCCGGTAAGAAGACCGGTGTGGAGCTACATCGTGATTACGAAAGCAGTGTCGCCCGCTAAGCAAGAGTCAAGAACTCTATTTGTCAGGCAAGGGGCACTGTGTAAGTTAAACGATGACCGAGCTAAGGCCCGGACTTCATCACGTATATGGGGTTGGCCTAGGTGTTTCAGTAAACAGCCCCGAAAGTACCGAATTGGACAAAGCTCGAGTCACACCCTAGGCGGAGAGTACCATCCCCGGCAAAAAGAGTTACCCTGACACATACCAGGCATCCTAAGCAAAAAGCATCATCCTGATACAAGCCAGGCATCCTGAGCAAAAAACGCCGTCTTTACATACATCCGGTCGCCCTGGCAACTCACCGTCATCCCTGAGCACCGCTCGTCATCCTGGTCAAAAAGTGTCATCCTGAGCGAAGCGAAGGATCTCAACGCGACGTCTTAGCTCAACTGAATCCACGAGATTCTTCGCTGCGCTCAGAATGACGAGGAAGACGACGCCGGGATTCCTCGCTTACGCTCAGAATGACGAGGAAGACGACGCCGGGATTCTTCGCTGCGCTCAGAATGACGTGTTGCAGCCTTGGGATTCTTCGCTACGCTCAGAATGACGGGTTGCAGCCTTGGGATTCTTCGCTTACGCTCAGAATGACGAGGAAGATGACGCCGGGATTCTTCGCTGCGCTCAGAATGACGAGGAAGACGACGCCGGGATTCCTCGCTTACGCTCAGAATGACATATTACGTTCAGACTAACAATGTTGCGTTCAGAATGACGTGTTATGTCAGAATGACACGTTATGCCAGGGTGGTGTGTTGTGGCAGAATGACGTGCTATTTTCAGAGTCACCTCGAGCAAAAACCGTCACTCTGAAAGAAAACCTTCACCCTGACAAAAACCGTCATCCTGACCAAAAAGTGTCATCCTGAGCGAAGCGAAGGATCTCAACGCGGCGTCTTCGCTCAACTGAGCGTACGAGATTCTTCGCTTACGCTCAGAATGACGTGTTGCAGCCTTGGGATTCTTCGCTGCGCTCAGAATGACGTGTTGCAGCCTTGGGATTCTTCGCTACGCTCAGAATGACGAAGGGAATGACGCGGGGGTCGGACAACGCGAGAAGGGTCCGAAGTAGCAAGGACTTCACACAACGAGAGACTCGGAGCCAAGCGCAACCGTTGCAGCGTCTTGTTGTTGAGGTCCGAAATAGCAATGGCTTCATACAACGAGAGACTCGGAGCAACGGTGCTCTGAAGAGGATATAATACACGTACGCACACAAAAGGGACTCAACCACGGCGAAAGAGCAAGCCTGTACGACTGACCTGTTACCTTCTAACAACACAACAATGGACTCTCACCAAAGCGAAAGTCGCAAAATGCTGGTGTTCTCCGTGGTCGGGGTGGGCGGATTTGAACCGCCGACCTCTCAGTCCCGAACCGAGCGCTCTACCAAGCTGAGCCACACCCCGATTACTCGGTCATTGTATCATGGATGCTGCGCCGAGGCAAGGGCGTACTATGCGAGCGTCAATCTGGTATAATGACATAGCAAACCTGTTATGGAAGGAGTGTGCAATCGTTGGGAACAGACAGGCCTTTGGCAGGACGCATATCCGTGTGGCTGCAAGAGCGTGTGAGAGAGGCTGGCGCTAACGGACTGGTGGTTGGAATGAGCGGGGGAGTAGATTCCTCCGTTGCAGCAGCGTTGGCGAAGATGGCTTGTGGGAACAACGTACTTGGCATGATTATGCCTTGCCATTCGGATCCGCGCTCAGCCGAAGACGCGCTGGCTGTGGCCAGACACCTGGGTATACGCACTCACGTTGCCGACCTGACGGCGGCCTATGATGCCTTAGTTTCAAAAGTACCCCACTCGGACGGAATCGAGCTTAGCAACGTCCGTCCTCGCCTGCGAATGACAGCGCTATACTGCGCCGCACAAGCCATGAACTACCTGGTGTGTGGAACATCGAATAAAACCGAGACCCTGATCGGTTACTTCACCAAATGGGGCGACGGAGCGTGCGACGTTCAACCACTGGCCGACCTTTATAAGTTTCAGGTCTACGAACTAGCCCGCGAACTCGGAATCCCTGACGAGATTATCAACAAAGCTCCCACCGCCGACCTCTGGGAAGGACAAACTGATGAGGGAGAAATCGGAATGACATACGCCGAGATGGATGCGGTGCTCCAAGCGATAGAAAAGGGCGATCTTTCGGGGTGCAAACCGGAATCAGTCGAGCGAGTTCGAAAAATGATCGCCGACTCCGAACACAAACGTCGTCCAGCGCCGGTGTTTCAGCCGTAAGTCAAAGCTCCAGCTTTCCGAAGCGGCCCTCAATGGGATTGAGAACCTCGCGGATTCGCCCGTAGGCTTCGTTTATCGATTTCAGTATCTCGGCCGCTCGTTTTTCTTCATCTGAACCAGCTGGGAACCGTTTGGGATCGGCACGGGAGGCTAGCCTGCGCCAGGCTTCCTCAACTGCGGCGAGATCAGCTCCCGGCGAAAGCCCAAGCAGCCTGTAATCCGCAGCCAGTCTTGCTTGCTGAACAGCATCCGTTGTTCGAGGGGCTGCCGCCATCTTGTGCCGGCTAAGTTCGCCGGCGCCTTCCCAGGAGTTGATTTCTTCGACCGCCTTCCTGCGAGCATCCGCCTCACGTGCTTGCTCGTCAGTGGCGATAGAGTCGATGCGCTCCTGCGTCGTCGCCAAGTAGCTTCGGAATACCAGAGCTAATCTCCTTAGAAGGCTCATCCTTATCAGCGAGTAGTCAATGCCTCTTCGATACTTCGCTCGACCGTATCGACCGCCGTCGAAAGCCCGCCAAGCTCAATTTTTAGCTCTTCGTTGGCGGCGGTCCATTCGGCTACGTCAGTCGACTTGATGCGCACCAGACGCGCGCGCAATCCCTCGAAGGCGTATTGTATGCTGTCGAGCTGTTCGAGAACGCGGCGCGAGGCTTTTTCTATTGCGAGGTAGTCTTCGAGCTCTTGTCGCTTGGCAGCCAACGAAGACTCGATCTCGGAGCGGCGATAAGGATCGGTTTCGGATTCGAGCTCAGCCTCCAAACTGCGTATGCGAGATCTGATCGCCTCGGGATCGGTCCGATTTAAATAGCGCTGAAGATCACGGCGCTTCTGTGCCATTGCAAGGGCGCGCTCCAGCACCTGCTCGGTTTGCTCGACCGTGTCGGCAAGTCCAACCGCAACTTCGTCCACCGGTGAGTTGGCCACGTCTTCCGCGATTTCGTTCTGAAGTCTGACTATTGCTTTCATTCGCACGCGGCTATCGACATCAAGTTCCTCGATGCGAAACGTGCGACTCATAAGCTCCGCCTCGCGTTCTCTCTCACCAGCCTCTCGAATTGCAGCCCTGATAAACTCTGCGTCCTGAAGCTTCCAAATCGTATAAGCAGCAGCTATCAAAACTCCGCCCACTACCGGAATTAGGCTAAAGTAACCAATGGAAAATATCGCCCCAAGCACTAGAACACCGACCGAAAAGGGCTGTCTGAGAGCCCTCTTTACAACCGCCAGCAGGTTGCGTCGCGAGGATCCGGACATCTATTTCTGATTTGGCTCACCGGGAGACGCATTGTCCCCAGGCTCAGCGGCAGCTTCTCCCTCTCCACTTGGTGCGCCTTCTTCGGGTGCAGCAGTCCCTAGGCGGGATTCCAGTTCAGCAAGTTCGCTTTCCACGTCGCTTTCGGTCTGGCCGACTTGGACTTGCTGTTCAACCGCCCGGTCACTAAGGCCCATCCTTTGCTCCAACTCCTGGAGGGCTTTTTCGGCCTCGGCATCCACAGTGTTATCCTGAAGCTCGGCAATCTTAGCTTGAATCGAGGCTTGCGCTAGCTCGGCACGGGCTGCAGCTTCAGATTGAGCTGTCCTGATTTTTTCGCTCGCGCGCTCCCATGCTGAGGACTCTTCCTCGAAAGTCAGTCCATGCAGAGCCTTGTCGATCTCGATCTGAATCTGCGCCTGCTTCCATTGCGCCTTTTTCGCGAGGGCCTCGGCGGTGCGCTGCCTTACTTGTTCCTCTTGCCTGCGGATGGCAATTTTGACCGCCTCGGCAGCTTGCACAGCTTGCTCGTAGCTTGCTCGAGTGGCCGCCACGGTCTCTTGGAACGTGAGTTTCTCGCGCAATATGCGGCGCGCAAGGTCGCGGTCTCCCTTCTTAACCGCCATTTCGGCCTGCGCCTCGAGTGTGGCAATGCGCTTTTCTTGCTCGTCGAGAAGGGCTTTTAGATTGTTCTTTTGAGTGATCGCCGTAATAGCTCGCTGACGATTGGCGGCCAGGCTCTCACGCATTTCCCGCGCCGCTTCCTGAAGCAAGATTTCGGGATTCTCCAACTCATCAAGCTTGCCAAGGATCAACGCCCGCAGATACCGCCAGA
>JAOAGX010000118.1:0-6426 GCA_026415535.1 Armatimonadota bacterium
TACCTTTACTGAAACCCAGCCTTTGTTATCAGTTGTGACCTCAACTCGATAGCGACGTCTCATCTCACGACTCTCCCCGATATCAGCGTACCGCTTGACGTTTCTCCAGAACTTGGGTGTCGTCCTTCCGGCATTATTCCGGGCGTGTTGCAATATTCTATTCCACCTACCAAAGGTCATCTTTCGAGGGTTTTAGAGTTTCGAGTCGGTCTTATACGCTGTTATTTTTATTTTGGATCGCGTGGTTTCGGCGCCGCTTTGTAAGGATGCAGCTAGGGTTGCGAACTTAGTATTCTGCGGAAAATAGCCGAAAACACGCTTATCGCAGCAACCTCTCTCAGCAAAATGTTGTGGAACCTGCCGTATAGTGATACAATACGGACAAACTAGACTAGTTGGGGGGTCAATTGTTCAACCCCGCGAATTTTCCAGACTGGCTGCACGCAGCGAGGTTGCTGGTTGCGTTTCTGTTAACTGCCGCGCTGGGCTTGCATGCCTTCTACCAGCATAAGAAGGAATCGGTCAGAGTCGTCTCGCCTCGAAGGTGGATGTACTGGATATATGCTGTAGTGTTCTTAGCTGTTGGGGCAGCTAATTTTATGCAACTTTGCGTGACGATTGTGTTTCGGAACTACGCAAAGGCCTCGTTTCACCTGGGATACTTCACCCTGCTCCTGATACTTTCTTATGCCGCGCTGATAGGCGGTGTAACTCGGCGCACCTACGATTAATCGAAATATCATCGCATCTGAACGTCTGAATTGTCGCTACTGGGTTTCGACGCTCCGCTGACAGGCCCCGACATTTTTTTACTTATTAAACGAACCCCCTCGTGATTTACCAGGTAAAAGCCTATAAAACAGGGTGAAGGTTTTTCAATGGATAATCGCGTTTACACAGGGCAAGTTCATGCAATGTCTCGTAGTGGTGGCTCATCCCGATGACGAAACTATATGGATGGGTGGTACTATCCTAAAATTAAGTGACTGCCGGTGGCATGTAATGGCTTTGTGCCGCGGTGATGACACAGATCGCGCTCCGCGTTTTCTAAGGGCTGCGGAGGCCCTAGGTGTTCAGGCTTATATCTCCGATCTCGACGACGGTAGTCCCAAGCTTGCACAGCTCTCTGACAATCTTCACGAGATCAAATGCCGTGTTGCGCCTCTAGCGGCACGCGGGTTTGATCTTATCTTTACTCACGGAGAAAACGGAGAATACGGCCATACGCGTCACCGACAGGTTCATCGTGCCGTGAGGGAGATGATTGAGTCAGGTGAGGCTAGGGGTGACCTAGTGTACTTTGACTACCGAAAAGTCGGAAGCTCCTGCGTGCCATGTCGTGATGCCCAGGTGTTGCTCGAACTGACTCCGGACGAGCACGTTGCCAAGCAGCATATTGTTCGTGATATCTACGGCTTCAGGCCGGGCAGTTTTGAGTACGAGTCCGCCGGGTTGGTCGAGGCATTTTATGCTTCGGCGCAAGCGGGCTTTCAACTCTCAACTCTCCTCTGTTCATCTTTCACTCATATTGGAGGCTGAAGGACTTGCGCATACTTCTTTTGTATGAGTATCCACCGCCGCCGGCGGGACTTGCAACCCAGGGTCACTTGCTCTATCGCGGCCTTCGCGAGCTTGAGGTAGAGTGCATGCCGGTGCATCTCACTGGCACTTTGCAAAAAGAATGGCTCTACGAGTGGTTCGAGCCCAATATTGCAATTGGCGTCGGATTTTGGGGGCAGATGCCTGAACTGGTAATTCACCCGCGCAGATTCGGGGTCGAGCCGGTTCCATGGCTGGTTGCCGACGGTTGGGTAGCCAACTACCAAGACGAACTCAACTCGCTTTCTTTAATCCTTACTACCAGTGGTTGGGTAAAGGAGACGTATGTTCGGGATGGAGTTTCTCCTGATCGAATGGTTGTTCAGCCGATAGGTTGTGATTTGGACTCGTTCCGTCCCTTGCCACGTGATCACCGCAAAGTTCGTGCGGTACGTGATGTTCTAGGTGTGCCGGATAATGTCAAGCTCATTCTGACGATTGGTGGCGACGCTGCGTCTAAAGGTGCACAGGAGATGATGCGTGCGCTGGCGATGATTGACTCTGAGTATCCCAACTGGCGCTACGTTTGCAAGGTTTGGAATCAGGAACGCACCGCAAAACAAAATGCTTTGGATCTCGAGCTTGCAGAAGAGCTCGGAATACGCGAAAAAGTTTCCTATGTGGATGGGGTGTTGTCACGGGAGTTCATGCCTTTTCTTTACAATGCATGCGATATTTATGCCGCGCCAAGCCGGCAAGAAGGGTTCGGCATGCCTCACGTCGAGGCTCAGGCGTGTGGCAAACCGGTGCTGAGCGTCGACGCGATGGGCATAAAGGAGACTGTCGTCCACGGCGAGACGGGTTTTCTTGCTAGAGTGGCGGAGTGGGTAGCGATCAGCGAAGCTGAGGTCGACGAATCGGCGGGATATTCTGAAAAGCGAGTTGTCAGGTTCGAGGAACCCAAGGTGGTAGCTGTAAGGGCCGATGTTGAGGATCTTGCCAATTACGTTCTTCGCTTACTTGTCGATGACGATCTTGCGATGTTGATGGGTAGGGCAGGCCGCAGTCACGTCGAGGCCAATTTTGACTATCGAAAGGTAGCGTGCAGCGTGTTGAATCTGGTTCGGGAGCACCTCCCGACTCGTTTACTTGCTGCTGCGTGACACTTGCAGTCCAGTCATAAGCAACGGTGCCCCGAGCTTAATGGCATTGAGGTTGTCGAAAGTAATAAAAGTAATACAAGATAAGTCACTGAGCATGGTGCCTTTGAGAGCGGCTTCATCGGGCGTGGTGACGTAGTCGAACATGTCTAACATAACGTCATTCTGAGCGACGCGAAGAATCTAGGAAAACTGTGCACGTGCAACACAGGAGTGGTAAATGACCAGAGTTCGGTTTAGAGCCGAAGTCGAGAACGACGAAGCTTTGATTGAGGAAGCCTACGAACGCGCTAAAAAAGTGCTCGATCGGTGTTCTACGCCTGGGGGTTTTTTTGCTTCGCCAGACTACTACAACGCTGTCTATGCGCGTGATGCGCTAATCATGTCTCTAGGTGGATTGGCATCCGGTGAGGAGCGGTTTGTGCGGCAATGGACAAAGTCTATGAACACTTTGATGGACCACCAATCTCCCACCGGTCAAATTCCAAACTGCGTGGACATGTTCGTCCCTTCACGACCGCGAATAATCGCATTTGGTGCGGCTGATGCGTCTCTTTGGTTTGTTCTGACGTTGGCTTATGCGGACCGGTTATTTGGCCCGCATCCACAATTCGAGTACGCTGCGTCACGAGCTATGTTCTGGCTGCGGTACCAGGATGCCCACGAGGAAGGCCTGATAGAGCAGCAAGAAGCCACTGATTGGATGGACATTACTGCGAACCGCGGCCACGTGCTCTACACCAACGTTCTATACTTCGCCGCTTTGGAGCTGCGGGGCGACATCAAGCGTGCACACTTGGTTCGCGAGGCAGTCAACGGTTTCCTTTGGTCGAACGAGCTTGGGTATTTCCGTCCGTGGGCGTGGAAGCAGGAGCATGGGGACTGGTTCGATTCTGCCGCCAACTGCTTCGCAATTGCATTCGGCCTTGCCGATGCTCAGCAGACAGAAAGGATTCTGGATTACATAGAACGCAATCAAGTTGACCGGCCATATCCGATTCGCGCCATTCACCCACCTATTCAGCCCGGTGACAAGGATTGGCGCGAGTACTATGTTACGGAGCACGAACTGAACATGCCAAACCAGTACCACAACGGCGGTATTTGGCCTTGGATAGGCGGGCTTTACGTAGTGGCGCTGGTACGTGCTGGTCGAATGGATCGGGCCCGCGAAAATTTGGTGCTGCTGGCACGGGCGAACAAACTTGGTCGAAAGTGGAAGATCGAAGCCGGTGAGCGTGTTGGCGAAAAGCGCGAAACGCTGGCGGAGTGGGATTTCAACGAATGGCTTCACGGAATTACCGGCGAACCTCGCGGTGCGCATGACCAGGGTTGGTCAGCCGGAATGTATATATACGCTTATACCTGTGTCAAACAAGGTTGCGAGCCTGTGTTTTCGTGTCTGGAATCAGCAGAGGCCCAACTATTGCACAACACCGGCAGAGACGATCCGAGACCGGGTTTTTGCTAAAGCACCTTCTCGTAAGTTGAACGACTTATTCGTGCGTTTCAGCACGGAGGACAACGCTCGAGCGTCTGCAAGTCATTCCAAGCACAACACTATTCACTCCAAAGCACACCGCATGTCGTCTAAGGCGCAGGTTACATCACCTGACCGCATCATACTTCATCTTGGGTGGTATCGTACATCGTCCACCCCATCACACGTCATTCTGACCACGTAATACTTCGTCCTGAGCGGTATCATACGTTATCCTGGCCAATGTCATACGTCATTCTGACTATGTCGTGCGTTATCCTGGTCATATGTTATCCGACTGCGTCATACGTCATCCTGAGCGAAGCGAAGGATCTCACTTCTTGCTTCTAATCCTCTTGCTATGCTCAGCAATCGGTGCTGGAAAAGGGCTTTGGTACACAGCCAGGCAACTGCTAACTTTGTTTTCTTGACCTCAGAAACTCCTCTTCCTTCGCATCGAGATCGGCCTCGCTCAGTCGGTGTGGCTCGGGTTCCTTGGGTGTTCGTTTGGGTTTAGGTTCCGCCTGAGTTGTTACAGGAGCAGAAGCACTTTCTGCTTTTTTTCTATCCTGCCGGGTCGAAGTGTCTGACAACTTCGTGGCATCGGACTTGCGTTCGGCTGCAGCCTTATCTCCTTTTATTACTTGGACATCCTCCTTCGATACAAGTATTCGATAGCTCATTTTGAGCTCTTTTTGCTCATTCGTGAGCCGGTTGCGGACTTCGTCGGAAAGGCTTTCGAGCCACCGCTTCCGCTCGGCTTCTTGCATTTCCAGATGTCTGCGGCGCATTTCTTCGCCGAGTGAATCAAGGTCCACATCTATGCAGACTGACCCATCTGGATAAACCCGGTCTACTTTTCCGGTCAGACCTCCGAAGTACGAATAATAAAGTCCAGTTTTGGCATCTTCGGGGATGACTTCGCGAGTTACGATGGTAATTCTATCGCCGGCCTTAATTGCCATCATTCGGCCTCCCTCGGTTTCTCCTTGCCAAGGACGGTGGCAATGTCGTTTAATCTCCGTACTTGCTCATGATAGCACGTTGATTCTCCATATTTTGCAAAATTCTAATGTCGAGTCTGTTGCGGACAGAATGCAACTCAAGGCATTTTGGACAATTCGACGGCTCTTGTCTCGGTGAGAGGATCGCTCTAGACGCAGCTTATCGCGACAACCCATGTTCTCAGGTTATTGCAGTATACGCGTTTTTTTTGTAGTTTCCTCGCTTAACTGACGAACGCTGAACAACCTTGTTGTCGAGTCTTATCGAAGCAGTCTGCCTCGTCATTCTGAGCGTAGCAAAGAATCTGCTGCTTAGTTGAGGAGCATCAAATAGCCGAAAACGTTGTGGTTTACGTCCTACTGCGATGGCCTCATGTCTGAGTGAGTTCAATTTTGCGGAAATGTGGCTGCACTCATGTTCCAGACTCTGTCGTGACACGTTGTTTGTGTGGTAACATAAAAGTGGATAGTTAGCGAGGGGAATCATGCCGATCTATCAATACCAATGCAAGGACTGCGGAAACAAGTTTTGCCTGCTACAGAGCAGTTCGGCGAAACGGACGAACGTACAATGTACCAACTGCTGTGGCGATCGGACGGAGCGTGTAGTATCCCGCTCTGCTGACTCAGGCAAGTGCTGCAATCCAAAAAGTCCTTTTACATGCGACAAATGAAGTCATCACTGATTGCCAAAGGATAGGTGAACGATAGTGAAAATAGCCGCGGGTCTACTGATTGGGGCAATCGTTGGCGTCGTTTTGAGTTATGCGACTAGGAAGCTTGGTTCTCAATGCATGCTAATGTGCAATCCATATATTGCGGCTTCATTGGGGGGTGCGATAGGGTTGTTTGTTGCACTTGGGAAAGGCTAGGCAGAAGGTCGTGTTGTAATGTATAATAAGCGGACGAGGAGACATAAGGCCGCGGTCTGCGGCCTTTTTCATTTGATGGCTAAGGAGGTCTTCAACACATGATAGAACGAGTGGGCTTTGTTGGTCTTGGAATTATGGGGCGCGGAATGGCTGAGAACCTGATCAAGTCGGGCTATAAGTTGACCGTTTACAATAGAACTCGTTCCAAGGCGGAAGAACTAGCAGCTCTTGGAGCTGTTGTAGCGAATACCCCTGCGGATGCGGCACGAGGGAACGAGGTTGTAATCACGATGCTGGCCGATCCGCCTGCAATCAATGAGGCGGGGTTAGGGCTGTCTCTTATACACATCTCCGAGCCCACGAGACCAGAG
>JAOAGX010000118.1:6435-6719 GCA_026415535.1 Armatimonadota bacterium
GATCGAAGGATTGGAGCCAGGATCGATTCTGATTGACTGCAGCACGGTTGACCCTGCGACTACTGAAGCTGTGCGTGCTGCGGCCGAGGCCAAGAAAGCGCGTTTTCTTGATTCACCGGTGTCGGGTAGCAAGCCTGCTGCGGTTAGCGGAGAGCTTATACTGATGGTCGGTGGAGATAGCAAGACTCTGAACGAGGTTCGGCCGGTACTCGATGCCATAAGCAAGACGATTATTCATGCAGGTCCTTCGGGTAGTGGCACGATGCTAAAGCTTTGCTTTAACC
>JAOAGX010000119.1 GCA_026415535.1 Armatimonadota bacterium
CTACTAGAAAGCCGTCATTCTAAGAGTAAACATGCCCATTTCTGGCGTAACGCGTCATTTGTCACCCTGGGCGTAAGACGTCATTCTGAGCGTAGCGAAGAATCTCATGCATTTGGTGAAACAGGGCGTCACGTTGAGATCCTTCGCTGCGCTCAGGATGACGTACATGGTCCAGACTTGCCCAACTTATATGGTTCTAACTTACCTAACTTCTGGTTATGACTCTGCATTCTGAAACATATATATTGACCTAGAAGTTGATCGCTCCGATCCTTGTGATTTGCAACTTGCGCAGGTCCTTGATAGTGCGTGCTCCCGAACAAAACATCACTGTTTGGAGCTCTTCTTTCAGTCTCGCAAGATATTCGTGGAGGGCCTCGCGAGATACGGCAGCGCTTCTGAGCAGTGGTAATGCTATGCCGGTGGCATTTGCGCCAAGCGCGATTGACTTGGCAATATCTTCACCTGTTCTGATCCCGCCGCTCGATATGACGACCAGTCCCCGCGCCGCCTGGCGCACGGCAATGAGGCTCTCAGCGGTAGGAATACCCCACTCTCCGATCCCACCGTCTATCTGCTTCCCCTTCTTAGCAAGTATTGACTGTGGGAGATTCGAACCGAGTCGCAGCATCTCTACTTTCGCCCACGAAGTGCCTCCTGCTCCGGCTACATCTATTCCTGCCACCCCAGCTTCAACAAGAAGCCTAGCAGTGCGAGCCGATATACCGTGGCCTACTTCCTTGACCAAAACCGGCACTCTCAGCGCCCGACAAACTTCGCTAATTCGGCTCGCTAAATCTGCAAAGTTGGTGTCGCCTCCAGGCTGGACAGACTCCTGTAGAGGGTTGAGATGGAGAATAAGCGCGTCAGCTCCGATCATCGTGACCGCGCATATGCAGGACTCAACTCCGCAACTGTTGTTTAACTGAATTGCGCCGAGGTTGGCAAATAGCAGAATGTCGGGCGCAATATCGCGCACCTCGAATGTGTTCGTAAGTTCCGGATCTTCGAGCGCGATTCGCTGGCTGCCGACTCCCATCGCGAGTCCAAATCTCCGAGCGGCCTCTGCGAAGAGACGATTGAACTTGCGGCCCTCATCAGTTCCGCCTGTCATAGGCGAGATGACCAGCGGCATCAAGAGTCGCTTGCCGAAGAGAACCATCGATGTATCGACGTCGCAGCGGTTGATCTCCGGCAGCGCCTCGTAAGGAAGCGAGTATCGCTCGAACCCGGTGGTGATCGTGTGAAACTCCACGTCTTCGTATAGGGCGATTCGAATGTGCTCGTCCTTCCGTAAGGCGTTCGACTCGTTCTCCAAGACTTTGACTTTTTCAGAGGAGCTGCATTTGCGCGACGAGGTAACTTGCTCGGACGAACGTTTAGATGTTCTGATGTATGGCAAACTCGTCTCCTTGCTTTAATAACGGCATAGAATGGCTCTCTAGAGTGCGGCTCGCGTCCTCGCCTACATACTGCTAGCTTACTCCACACTCACTTACCAATTCCGCAGGCTTGTCGTATCCTACGAGGGCACGTTCGTAGCTGCGGGAGGTGCTATTGTTAGCACGCCGGGTCAAGGTGCTAGGTGGTTACAGTTAGCGCTCACGACCTCTGCAATTTAGTATTGTAGTGTCTCACCTCCTGTGCGAATGTGCTCAACTCGGTATAAGGGAGCCGTTTAAGGTCCGCCGTTAGATCGGGGAACTCGAAAAGATATCTTCGCATTTCTTCTTAGTCGGAGTGCATGACCTTTTGCTATGTTCCCCGCAATTTGGGGTTGGCAAACCAGCGGTCACTAGGCCTGTTGTACTGCCGCGTTGTCAAGGAACTGTTGAATCGGGTCGGACCCGAATATCTCATTTAATACTCTGTTAATAGCCTCAGCCTCGACTTGGGGTGAGGGTAGTTTCGGGGGAGTCAAGGTAATCGTCAAGCGTAGTTCGAGTATTGGTTCGAACAATTGTTTATTGAAGTTGTTCACCGAAAACGCGGTGTTCGGCACATTTGGGGCGCGGGGTAGTACGAAACTGTAAGTACAAAACTAATGCCCCGAGAAGCTGCAATACCTCGGGGCGTTTTTTTGATTCTATTGGGTTCAGTTCAGCCGACTACTGCTTGGACGTTTGCAGCTTGCGGTCCTTTTGGACCTTCGGTTATCTCGAATTCTACTCGCTGTCCTTCGCGAAGAGTTTTTCTGCCCTCCATCACGATGGCCGAGTAGTGGACAAAGATGTCCTTGCCTTCTTCGGTGGCAATGAAGCCGTAGCCCTTGGCATCGTTGAACCACTTAACGACACCGCTTAGCAAACCTCTACCCTCCTTTGCCTAGTGCGCGTAAATCAGAGCACCCTTCTTGCAGCGCCCTCAAAGCGCGTAAGCAAAAGACTTGCTCGGATATTACGTGACCGTATTATTTTAACGAGTACTTAATCGTGGGCGCCTATTATAGCACGAACCCTGCAGATGGACAAGCGATAAAATGTGGACTGGTATGATAGGACACAACCCTAAAATCTTTGGCGATTTCCTGCTTTGGAGTAATCGGTGATCCAAAGCCTTTACTCATACCGGACATTTACCACAAGCTGCGATTCTCGCAGCACTCGAAAGATATTCGCCGCCGCACTACATCATTCTTTGAGACCGCGTCTTTGTGATGTGCCCTCTTTCTTACTGTGACGACCTCTTCTTCGTCACTGCGACGCGCCTTCTTCTTCACTATGACGACCTCTTCTTCGTCACTGCGACGCGCCTTCTTCTTCACTATGACGACTTCTTCTTCGTCATTCTGAGCGAAGCGAAGAATCTCTTCCCCACAACGCTTAGCAAACGTTCTAACTACGTAGTGCTACTAGTAAAATTCTCCAACCTCTTCGCCTGTTCCTCCATAAGTCTGCGCAGTCTTTCTATTTCGGACTCCATATTCTCCTGCATTTTTTGCATCTTGTCCAGGAGGTCGAGTATCACCTCGACGCCCGCCAAGTTGACACCCATATCCTGGGTTAGGCGTTGAATTTGGCGCAGACGCTCGATGTCGGCTTGCGAGTAAAGGCGGTTCTTGCTGGAAACCCTTGCGGGTCGAACCAGACCCAGGCGCTCGTACATTCGCAGCGTCTGCGGATGCAGGTCGCAGAGCTTTGCGGCAACACCTATCATATACAAAGGCTCGTTCTTGTCGACGTCCTTAAGAACAGGCTCGGTTTTGTTTTCTCGCGCCATATCAACCACCTCGCCTTCGAACTAAGGCGCCTAAGCATCGCTTTGAGCCGGCCCGATATAGTTCCAGATCGGCTCAATGCGGCGCTCAAGCCACTGCCTATTAGCGTCGACCAGATATAACATATCAAAGCTGCCCCGTCGTTCTGACCACGGTCGCTGTTACTTTTAACGAAACCACTGTCGTTCTGGCCCCTGTCATTCTGAGCGAAGCGAAGAATCTCGCTGTCACGGTTGAATCCTTCATTCCTCTCAGGATAATACGACCGGAATGACTCAGACCGAATACCTAGACAACCTCAGGAAGATATGCGCTAGAAAAATGCAATCATGACCGGTTCCACCATTTAGGCAAGCCTTCTATCAGATTGAATCGCTCAGACTTTACCCTCCCTAACCTTTCTAATCTGCTCGAGGAGCTCCCTTTCCTTATCGGAAAACTTCTCGGGCATCTGTATGCGCACTTTGGCGTACAAATTTCCGCGCTTGTTTTCCTTGAGTTTTGACATTCCCTGACCAGGTAGTCGGAAGGTGGTCCCGCTCGAAGTTCTCGGCGGAACCTTCATCGTGACACGTCCAGCTGGCGTAGGCACGGTTACCTCTCCGCCTAGTGCTGCGGTCAGGTAGTCCACGTTTACGTCCACGTAAAGATCGTCGTCTTTTCTCTCAAAAATTGGGTGTGGGCGAACCCTCACAGTGATTATGAGGTCACCGGGGCCCGCAGGCCCTTGCTCTCCCTGATTGGCAAGGCGCAGCTTTTGGCCGTCTTTGACACCTTTAGGGATTGTTAATTCGATGCGCCTGCCGTCAATTGTGAACTCCTTTTTCGCACCAGAAAAAGCTTCGTCAAACGAGATCTCAAGCTCGGCGTGTACATCGCGACCCCTGCTTGCAGCGCGAGAGGTTCGTCTTGTACCTCCGCGCGCCGCTTCTCCGAACAGCATTTCGAAGAAATCGCTGAACCCCGACTCCCCGCCCAGATCGATCCGCTCGCCGCGCGTCCGGCTGCTCTGGAAGTCACCGAAATCAAAGACGAACCCTTCCCATCCAGGCGGCGCGCCGGTCTGAGCGCCTTGCTGCCCCATTTGTTCCCAGTACTGTCCGAACTGGTCGTATCGCTTACGCTTTTCCTTGTCGGAGAGTACCTCGTGGGCCTCGCTAATCTCCTTGAACTTTTCTTCAGCTTCCTTGTTCCCCGGGTTGACGTCGGGGTGGTACTTACGAGCAAGCCTCCGGAACGCGGCCTTGATCTCTTTCTCGGTCGCGTTTCGGTCAACTCCAAGTATCTTATAGTAGTCTTTGTAAGTAGCAGGCATGGCAGTCTAGCAGAGCAGGCTAAGGATTATGGGTTGGGGGTTGGAGATTAAAATCCCAGCCCCCAACTTGCATTTCCTGCTCCTTATTCGGCACTGATCTGAATCTTCTTGGGCGTTACTTCCTCAGCCTTCGGAATGACGATTTCAAGAACACCGTCTCTGTAACTGGCCCGGATCTTGTCGGCCTGTACAGGAACCCCTATCGAGAACGACCTCTGGAAAGGTCCATAAGGCCGCTCTACACGCAGATACTGGTCCTTGTTTTCCGTGTCGAACTTGCGCTCACCACGGATTGTAAGCGACTCCGAGGTTACTTCGACATCAATGTCTTCCCGTTTTACTCCCGGAATCTCGGCGCGAACAACCAGGTCGGTCGACGTTTCGAGGATATCGACAACCGGTGCCCATGTTCGGCTGCCTGGCTCCTCAAGTCGACTATGCTCGTTGAAGATTCGGTTGATCCTGTCCTGCAGGACACTCAGATCTCTGAACGGATCCCATCTGCTGATCATCGCACACCTCCGGTTTAATTAGTTTTGAGATCAGACGTTCGCCTAATTATTCGGCTTTGAACTCCGCATCGATAACGCCCTCGTCTTCAGTTGATTGACGACTACCGTCACCACCGGGCGTGGCGGCGTGTTCCTGTGCTGCTCCGGCCTGCGCCTGTCCCGCTTGTCCGTAGAGAATCTGTGCGAGCTTGTATGTCTGCTGTTCTAGAGCGTCGGACGCAGTCCGGATTCGCTGCGTGTCGTTCGACTCAACGGCCTTCTTGAGATCGGAGATAGCATTCTCGACCGCGAGCTTGTCATCCGAAGGAACCTTCTCTCCGAGGTCTTTAAGCATCTTCTCCGTCTGATAGATAAGTTGCTCAGCTCGGTTCTTGGCTTCGGCAGCTTCCTTGAGCCTGCGGTCTTCTTCCGCGTGAAGCTCAGCTTCCCTCATCATCTTATCGATCTCTTCTTTGGACAACCGGGTCGAGCCGGTTATGGTGATTGACTGCTGCTTTCCGGTTGCCAGATCCTTTGCGGAGACGTTGACAATGCCGTTGGCGTCGATGTCGAACGTCACCTCAATTTGCGGCACGCCTCTAGGCGCAGGCGGAATGCCGGTCAGGTGGAACCTGCCTAGGCTGTGGTTGTACTGAGCCATCTCGGCTTCACCTTGGAGGACGTTGATCTCGACTTCCGTCTGTCCGTCGGCAGCGGTGGTGTAGATCTTCGACTTGCGCGTAGGAATGGTCGTATTACGCTCAATGAGCTTGTCCGTAATGCCGCCTAGGGTTTCGACTCCCAAGGTGAGCGGAGTCACGTCCAGGAGAACTACGTCTCTTACCTCGCCGCCGAGAACCCCCGCCTGGATTGCCGCTCCGATTGCGACGACTTCGTCCGGGTTGACGCTCTTGTTGGGTTCCTTGCCCCCAGCAAGCTTTCTCACGAGTTCCTGGACCATCGGCATCCGAGTAGCGCCTCCCACCAGGATTATCTCGTCAATATCGCTTTCGGATATTTTGGCGTCCGCAATTGCCCGCTTGAACGGCGGTATGCATCTTTCGAGCAGGTCGCGAGTCAGCTCCTCGAACTTAGCGCGTGTAATGTTTAGATCTAGGTGCTTCGGTCCAGACGCATCCGCGGTAATATAGGGCAGGTTGATACTCGTTTGCACCATCGACGAGAGCTCTATCTTAGCTTTCTCGGCTGCCTCACGAACACGCTGGAGTGCCTGGCGGTCATTTCTGAGATCAATGCCTTGCTGCGCCTTGAACTCGTCACAAATCCAGTCCACAAGACGATTGTCCCAGTCGTCTCCGCCCAGGTGAGTGTCCCCCGAGGTGGCTTTGACCTCAAACACTCCCTCACCAACTTCTAGGAGCGAGACATCAAAAGTACCTCCGCCGAGGTCCCAAACGAGTATAGTTTCATTGCCTTTCTTGTCGAGGCCGTATGCAAGCGATGCCGCAGTCGGCTCGTTAATGATTCTCAGGACTTTAAGGCCTGCAATTTCGCCGGCGTGTTTGGTGGCCGTGCGCTGCATATCATTGAAGTACGCAGGCACCGTGATAACCGCTTCCGTAACCGGCTCGCCCAGGTAAGCCTCCGCGTCGGTCTTGAGCTGTCTCTTATACACATCT
>JAOAGX010000120.1 GCA_026415535.1 Armatimonadota bacterium
AGATGTGTATAAGAGACAGGGTTAAGCACAAGCTCGGTTCACAAGAACTCGACCCGTTCGAGATGCGTATGGACTGGGCACGTAAGATACTTGTGTTTGAATGCGAAGACGGAGTAGACCGGGACTACGAAGTCCACGACGATCTCTGGGACTGGGTCGAGGTAGGTGACGCAGGCGAGCTCGTTTACCAGGGCGATCTTTTTGTTGAGTTCGAATCCTACCGTCCGCGCCACGAACCTGACAAGCTCATGAAAAGGCTGATGAGATAAGTAAGCCGGCGCGTCACGAATAAACTCCCCATCCTTGTAGGAAACGATCGGTGCACAGTCCGGTGAGTTATCAAGTCTCGCAAACATTACTTTTTCGTGAATGGAGTTTTTCAGTGGCTGTAATTAGAGTGCACGTAACTCCCAGAGGGTCGCGGAATGAGGTGGCCGGATGGTATGGAAATACAATTCACATAAGAACTACCGCTCCACCTGTCGACGGCGCCGCTAATGCAGCCGTCGTGAAACTGATGGCCGACTTTCTTGGTGTCAGAAAGAGCCAGGTGCGGATCCTGGCCGGCGAGAACAGCCGTGAGAAAACATTGTCAATTGAAGGACTATCGGATGATGAGATTCGGTCCAGGGTTGTCGATCCATATCGCAGCCCGCGCCATGGCTAAACGAGTGAATCGCCGAAAACACACGTTTCGTGCTCCGCTGAAACAGCCTCGGCTTTACAAGACCTTTGAGGTATAATGGTGTCCCGATCAATAGGAGGGCCAACCAATAATGACGGACTACGTGAAGATTATTCCCTGCCTAGATACTAAAGATGGTAGGCTCGTTAAAGGAGTCAATTTCGTCAATTTGAAAGACATCGCGGACCCAGCCGAGATGGCCGAGCAGTACTCGAAAGCCGGTGCGGACGAGCTGGTTCTACTGGACATTACGGCAACGATAGAAGGACGCACGACGCTGCTCGATGCCGTTAAGAGAACTGTGGCGGTCATCGACATTCCGCTCACGGTTGGAGGCGGCATAAGAACGCTGGACAACATGCGCGAGTTGTTCGATCTGGGCGTCTCAAAATGCTCCATCAACACCGCAGCTGTGAAGAATCCTCAACTCATAAGTGATGCGGCGTCTGAATTTGGCAGCGAGCGAATCACAGTCGCAATCGACACTAGACGCAACTCTCAAATGCGTTCGGGCTTCGAGGTCGTAGTGGACGGCGGACGAACGCCTGTCGGCCGCGATGCGATTGCCTGGGCCAAGGAATGCGAGTTGCTAGGAGCAGGGGCTATTCTCCCAACGAGCATGGACGCCGACGGAACCCAAGCCGGCTACGACATACCAATGACTCGCGCCATAGCCGAGGCGGTATCGATTCCGGTAATCGCATCCGGCGGCGCGGGTAATCTAGATCATCTCGTCGAGGCGGTTGTTGACGGAAAAGCATCGGCTGTGCTGGTTGCATCTATATTCCACTACGGAACGTATACGATTAGCCAGGCAAAAGAATACATGGCGTCGAAAGGAATCAAAGTTAAGTTATGTTCGAAGGCTTAATGTCAAAAGTTTGAGGCCCAAAGTGAGAAGTCGGAAGCCAACTTCGGCAATAATAGCACCTTATGGCTTTTAACTATTGACTTTCGCGGAGGAAACAATGCCCGCGAATTTGACCCCGGAGTATCTCGCGGCGGAGGCGAGGTTCCGAGAAGCTGAGACAACCGAGGACAAGATTGCTGCTTTGGAAGAGATGTACGCCACCATCCCAAAGCACAAAGGCACGGAAAAGATGCGTGCCGACATTAAGCAGCGTCTGTCTAAACTCCGCAACAAGGAAAAGCAGGCAGTCAAGCACGGCAAAAAGCACGACGACTTCCATATCGTCAAACAAGGAGCAGGTCAAATCGTACTGATAGGCCCGCCCAATTCGGGAAAATCGAGTCTGTTGGACCGTCTGACAGGTGCTGAACCTGAAATTGCCGATTACCCCTACACAACGCGCCGTCCCCTGCCCGGAATGATGGAGTTTGAAGACATTTTGATCCAACTCGTGGACGCGCCGCCGGTAACTCCAGGCTTTGCCGAAAGAGCTGTGATCGCGCTTGCACGATATGCCGACGCAGTAGCACTCGTGCTCGATGCGTCCGACGATGCCATGCTTGACCACCTAGAGGAAATCAAGGCAGAGATGGCAAAGTCGCGAGTCA
This sequence comes from Armatimonadota bacterium, assembly GCA_026415535.1. Taxonomy (GTDB): domain Bacteria; phylum Armatimonadota; class UBA5829; order UBA5829; family UBA5829; genus CALJES01. The sequence goes on from JAOAGX010000120.1 coordinate 2,204, forward strand.
TGCTTGTCCGTGAATATGCCGAATGTAATGACTTAGCGCCTGGAACGGCCGAGCGGCCGGCACTGATTGTCGCAAACAAGATTGACGCCCCAAACGCCGTCGGTAATTTCGAGGTTTTGAAGGACTTTTATGCGGATGAGTTTCCTGTGCAAGCAGTCTCGGCCAAAACAGGAGAAGGTCTGGAGGAACTCAGGCGCGCGCTGTTCAATGTATTGGGGATTATTCGAGTCTATACGAAAGTACCGGGTAAGCCACCGGATATGGAAAAGCCGTTCACACTCAAGAAAGGAAGCACGCTGATTGACCTGGCAGCCGCAATACACAAGGACTTCGTCCATAGCCTCCGAATGGCGAAGGCGTGGGGGAAAAACACCCTTGACGGAGCCCAGATAGGTCGGGACCACGTACTCGAAGACGGTTATATAGTGGAGTTGCATGCGTAGATGATTGCCGCGCTTGTTCTCATTACTGGCGTGCTTCTAGTGCTAGTCGTGGGCGCCATAATGCTTGCTTATATGGGTTTAGCAAGCATACTTGTCTCGCTCGTTCCCCTGGCTCCGTGGCTGGTAATGGTCGGCACTATACTCCTGATACTAACGGAACTGCTGCTGTTCCTAGGCGGGAAAGAGGATCGCCGCGCCGCGTGGCGCGATATGAAATACCTAGTTCCTACGTTGCTTGTGAGCGGCGCGCTGTGGTATGTGGCGCAGAAGATGCTTTGGTAAGGGTCACGAACGATTTAGATCCGATACTCCTAATCCGAGCACAACCCCATAGAGATTTTGATAATGGAAGTATGACGCGCGTGTCATTCTGAGCAAAGTGTGCTAATCATCATACTCAGCAAATTGTGCCAATCCTCGTTCCGAGCAACCTCGTCCTGAGCAAAGTGCGTCGGTCGTCATCCTGAGCAAGGTGTGTCAATTGTCATCCTGAGCGTAGCGAAGGATCTCAGCGTAAAGTTTTATTCGAGATTCTTCGCTTCGCTCAGAATGACGTTATGGCGCGGACGACGGGACTAAGAGAGCCTCAGTCAGAATGATGCAAGACGCGAACGGCGGAACTAAGAGAGCCTCAGAATGACGTTATGATGCGGACGGCAGACCAAGAGAGCAAGTGAAAAAGCCGGCCATCATAAAACGATCATGATGAGTGCGACAATCGTTGTCCTAAGCAAAGTGGCCAACTGTCGTCTTGAGCCGAGTGTGCTAATTGTCATCCTGAGCGTAGCGAAGGATCTCAGCGTAAAGTTTTATTCGAGATTCTTCGCTACGCTCAGAATGACATGTTATGTATGACAGAATGACACGTTATGACATAATGACGTGTTGTGACAAGACGACACCGAGATTCTTCGCTTCGCTCAGAATGACGTTATGATGCGGACGGCGGAACTAAGAGAGCCTCAGAATGACGTATGAAGCAAATTTCAAAAACTAAGAGAATCAGTGAAAAAGTCGGCATTCAACAGAGAGGCTGTTGCGATAAGCAAGCCTTTGCAGTTCCCTTGCTAGCCGACAAACGCCAAATCGCCTTGCTGCCGTGTTCTAACAACCTAAAACAGAACACTCACGCCAGACGCGATAGAACCTCTAGGTCAATCTCTTCCAGTGATCGGACGACTAGCGTGGCAAGCGAGAAGTCGCCATCGGCTGTAGAAGGCGTGGGAACAGCAATGCATTTCATACCTGCTCGTACCGCCGCGATGATGCCTCGCGGAGAATCCTCTATGGCCACGCAGTCCTTTGGATCAACGCCGAGGCGTTCGGCAGCTACAATGTATGGGCGAGGATCGGGCTTTTCGGCCTGTGCCTCGTCCTTAGTGACAGTAACTTCGAAATAGGGGCGCAGACCATAGCGATCAATGATCAAGTTGAGTGATCTGCGCCGGGCAGACGTTGCAACGGCGGTTCGAACACCGGCCGAGCGAAGCAATTCCAGCAAGCCGATGACGCCTGGCATAAGAGAGTCGTGTTCTGCAACTATCTCCCTCATGTAGGAGTCCTTGGCATCCTTAACTCGGTCCCAATCGCTCGGATCTCCACCCAGCGATATGAAGTAGTCTCGAACGGTTGACCCTCCAAGCGTGACCGCCTGACGATAGTCCTCGAGCGTGATGAATATCCCGAACCCGGCAAATGCGCGGACGAAGCACTTACCGTGCATCGGCTCGGTATCTGCCAAAACACCGTCCATATCGAATATGACTGCCGCCGGCAGTTTTTTCTCTTCACGTGCGGTATTAAGCATCGAAAAGATCCATTCCCCAACTCTAGGTTGTTGCCAAAAACGCGTTTTCTGCAATTTTCCTACTCAGCTGAGGAGCGTCGAACTACCAAAAAGTTCGTTTAGGACTCTATTACAACTTATCCAATCCTATCAGTGCCCGACCACAGCGTCAACCGTGCAACAGCCTTAGGACAGGATTTGTAAGTGTCTAGATTGCCTCGCTCAAGAACACGGCCGATCGAATTGACGCATCTAACATCTCGGCAAGCGATACGGCCAAACAGAGATTTATCAAGCACCAGCAAACTGATCGTTAATCTTCAAAAATTCCTGGCACATCGCGTCGATCGCCTCCTGCGCGTGGCCAGCGCCTACGGGATCAGAATACCATTTCGCCATGAACCCGCCCCTTGGCGTTCCGAGGCAGGCAACCATCTTGTGACAATAAGCCCGAATTTCGTCCGGGTTCCCGCGAGCCATCGTGTTCTGTATATCAACCGGCGAAAAGAAAGTGATTCGCCCCGCGAATCGGCTACCTAGCAACTCAAGACCCATGTTCTCTTGTTGGTCCATATGTATAACATCCAGACCGATCTCGATGAGGTCGTCAAGGATGTCGACAATGTAGCCGCACGAATGCAGGAACGTTAACATACCGGCTGCGTGAACAGCGTCGAATATGCGACGGTAAGCCGGCTTCCATATGCGCCGCCATTGTTCCGGCGAGATCATCAGCCGGCTTTGCAATCCCCAATCATCGGCAAAAAAGTAACCGTCTACACCTAGCTCCGCGTACCTTTGAATTATCTCAAGATTCATTTCTACGAGAGTGCCAATCAGACGAACGAGCTGCTCCGGATTGTCGTAAACGTCCATCCACGTGTTTTCGAGTCCGCGCAGAAAATGAACTCGCTCATAGATCGACAGTCCATACCCTAGCAGAAACTTTTCTCCCGCACGTTCTCGGATGCCCTCAAGATTCTTCCATCGATGTGGCGCGTTAACGTCAGGTATCGCAAGTTTGTCCAGGTCGCTCCATTGTTTAATCGGGTACTCTTGAACCTCCCCAAGCGAGCACAAACCGATGTTTTTCCAAATTGCTCCCCACTCGTCGGGACCATTCGCGGGTCGAGCATCAGGATTGGGGTCGAGACCCGTGAAGGCAAAGTCCGAGCCGTAAGGTTCCGGAAAATCGTAAGGGATTCGATTTGGATGTTCGAACCTAATCGTGCGGAGTACTATTTCTCTGCTGGTCATCGAGGTTGCTCCTAACACAACGAGGATGTTACGGAAAGTACAATTAAAGTTGCAAATTCCTTACTCTTCGCAGTGCAGTATCTCAGCACTGCTTTCGAAAAAATGCACCTTCAAGCTGCCTACTCCTTACGATGTGAGGAATTACCGGACGTGCGTTCTTTTGCGACATCTCCCATAATGCACGTCACCTTCACAAAGCGCCCGCTTTCGACACACGGAAGGATGTTCCCTGTCAAGGTTTTTCCGTCCATTATGAGCTCTCTTACTCCGCGCTGGACGCGTTCGGGGTTGGAAACCTCTATTTCGTAAGTGGCCCCGCGAAACGTGCGTGTTACCTTGAATCCGCCCCACTCCTCAGGTATGCAGGGATCGACCATTAGACCATCGTAGGTCGGGCGAACGCCGAGCATATAGTCAAGGCCGTCTCTTAACATCCACACTGCCGAACCGGTTAACCATGAATGACTGGCTTGACCAAAAGTAGGATGGTCGTCGCTGGTGACATACTCTGAGTAAACATAAGGTTCCATCTTGTACAGATTCGGGTCTGGGTCAGCCTGTACCATAGGCATAGTCTTCCGGTAGTAATCGTAAGCCCTGTTCCCCTCACCTATCAAAGTGTTCGCAAGTATTGCCCACGCAGCAACGTGGTTAAAGATCGCGCCGTTTTCCTTCTTCCCCGGCACGCACCGAGTAGCAAGCCCAATGCCTGGGTCTACTTGTGTATAACTTGGGGAAAGAATCTTTGGCCCCCTTGAAGTTATCAACAGCCGATCCGCCGAGTCCATACAAGTCTTGGCCCGTTCACCCTCGGCGACGCCTGATATTACAGCCCAGCTCTGAGCGTTCATAAAGATCCGCCCCTCATTATTGCGGCTAGAACCGATCCCATCGCCGTCGTCACGAATACCGCGAATGTACCACTCGCC
>JAOAGX010000121.1 GCA_026415535.1 Armatimonadota bacterium
GTCAGAGTCATCTCCACTAAACCGCCTGTAGGAGATCAGCGCCAAATGGGCCTAGAAAATGCACGCGGCGACATTGTGATCTTCCTTGATGCCGACACCATAGTACTGCCGGACTTTATTGAAAAGTCCCTGACTGAAATGACTGCTCGCAAACTCGACGTTGCGTGTCCTCGCTATAAACCATACCCATCGAGTTTGCTTATTTCGGCGGTGCACTGGTTCTTCAATCTGATCTTCCTAGTGGCTCAGAAAGCACTTCCTTCGGGGGCCGGCGGTTGCATTTTGACGAGGCGTGACTTCGCACTACGCATCGGTGGATTCAAAAAAGACCTTGTCTACGAGGATATCGAATTTATACGCCGCTCTGGTAGACGAGGACGTTTTGGAATGCTGCGTTGCAGTGTCCTGGTTTCCGATCGTCGCTTCCGCAAGTTTGGCGTTGGCAGGACATTTCTCAAGTATCTGCTGCTCTCTATGTTTTTCAGCTTTGGGTTGTTCAAGCTCGCCGGCTTGGTTAGCTACCCATTCGGCAAGTACGAGCAACACAAGCGTTAGCTCAGTAGGTTATCACCGTCGAGCAATCAGAAGTCAACCCAATAACGATCCAAGAGCAAGCGTATTGTCGTTCTCAACATAGCGCCATTCTGAGCGTAGCGAAGGAATTACTATGTTATGCTGATATCCCTCACTATGCTCAGGATGATGTATGGCAACGTATGCCGTAAAAAATTACGTAAAGGCGTATATAAAGACACACGGTGACGCTTGTCGAAAAAGCGTATGCGGCACGCTTGTCGAAAAGACGTACACGGCATGCTTGTCGAAAAAGACATATATGGCACGATTGTGAGAAAGCGCATACCAGGTTGTTGCTATAAGCGCGTTATTGCAGTTCTCTTGCTTAGCCGACGAAAGTCGAATCACCTTTCAGTCTTGTTTTATCGCAATAGCCTAATGTCCACAACATTGACCTTTGAACCCACAATATGCGATGATGAATGAACCCAGCATAGTTATGTAAGTATGGTTCCGATGATTCCCTTATGTTGCGTGTTAATGGCTGTAACGTTTTCAAGCGCGGCATCTGCCGGCAGTTCCGAAAAGAAGATTGAACTTCCGCCTGGTGTTGAAGGTCCACAAAGCCAAAAGCGACTTAAACCGACAGTTCCCGATGGCCATATCAGCCTTAACGGATACTGGCTCTGCCAAAAGGATCCCGAAGGGATAGGCGAAAAAGACAACTGGCATGTTAGTGCTGAGTATGAGGGTTGGGACCGAATCTATGTTCCCGGATGTTGGCAAGCCCAGGGTTTGGGACTCGATTACCACGGCGTTGTGTGGTACCGAAGGATCTTTCGCCTACCAAAACAATGGATGGGAAGACAGATATGGCTTCACTTCGGCGCCGTCGCAACTCATGCAAAGGTCTGGATCAACGGCAATTACGCCGGGGAACACATAGGCAATTGGACTCCCTTTGACCTCCGCATTACCGACTTTGTTGAACACGAAGCTGATAACAACCTAGTTGTTCGCGTCGAGGAGCTGCCAAATCACACAAGCTCAGGTTTTCCCAAGCACGTCGGGATGCACTTTGGAGGCATATGGCAACCGGTGAGCCTGTTTTCCACCGGCAACTTGCGGCTGGAAGATGTCTTCGTGCGACCATACCTGAAAAATGCTCGTGCACTTGTTGAAACGCACGTCTCGAGCATCACCAAGGCATCAGGCGAGTTATTTTGCACCGTTATTGGACCCGACGGGACCGAAGTCGCCCGGGCATCTAAGAAACTCGAACCGGAAGCCAACAACGCCAAGTTTGATATAACTATCCCCAACCCTAAACCTTGGTCGCCAGAATCACCCATGCTCTACGAAGTAAGACTATCCTTGTGGAGCAATGGCAAGCTTTCCGACTTCCGCTCGGTAAGCTTCGGACTACGAGACGTGACGATACGGCGACACCAAATTTTCCTAAACGGCAAGCCTCTATATATTCGCGGAATGCTTCATTGGGGCTACTATCCTCACCTTATCACTATCGATCCTTCTGAGGAGCAGATTCGTCGAGAGTTTAGAGACCTTCGTGCTGCCGGTTTCAACATGGTCAAGATCTGCCTGTTTCTTATGCCAAAGCGGTTCTACGAGATCGCCGACGAAACGGGAATGCTCCTGTGGCAGGAGTATCCCGTGTGGCAAACATTCCCCAAAACCAACCAAACCGGAGATCGCGAGGCGCTAGCTCGGGAGTATGAACAGTGGTTCAAGTTCGAACGTAATCATCCATCAGTTGTGGTCCGGGACCTTACCTGTGAGGCACCTGATCCGGACCCTGAATTTAGCGAGCACATATACAAACTTGCTAAGTCAATGACCGGCGGCGCGCTTATATGCGACAACAGCGCTTATCTGAACCAGAAATTCACCGACTTCTTCGACTGCCACCTTTACAACGAACTTGATGATCTTTACAAAGGCCTTCCCAACCAAGTAATCCCCTGGCTACGCGGCCAGGAAAACATCAAACCTTATCTTAGCGGCGAAGATTTTGACATAGATACCTACAAGGACACATCCGCGATCTTGCGAAAATGGGTGCGCGACGGCAACCGACCATGGTGGATCAACAATGGGATTTTCTCATCACAAGAACAATTTGAAAAGGAGCTTGTCGAGAGGTATGGCCAAACGGCTCCGAAACGTCTTGTGCGCAACCAGAACCGCCGAGCCATCGCCATAAGAAAGGCACTTATCGAGGAATTCCGTAGGTATCAGGAGCTTGGCGGCTATGTCATGACTCATATCCGAGACATACCCATTACCAACCCCGGATTCTACGACGATCTAGAAGAACCCAAGTGGACCTCTGAAGAGTGGCGGCGATTCACCGATGATTGCGTTCTTATCCTCTACTCGCCTAGACGCTCTTTCTGTTTCACGTACGGCGAAAAAGCGGAGATGCAAATTGAGCTGTCGAACTACGGCGGCTCCCTGTATCAGGTTCCGCTTCGCTGGCAACTTCGCTACGGCAAGCAGATACTGACTAGCGGCCAGAACTTGGTAGACGTGCCTTCCGGAAAAATCGCAGTGTGCACCAGTATTACTCTCGACAAGTTGCCCTTCAAAGACTCAAACGTACCTCGCAAGTGCACCCTTTTCGCCGAGCTCGGTAAAGAGCGGGGAATTACGCGCAACGAGTGGCCAGTATGGTTCTTTCCAGAAGTACGCGATGAACTAAATCCTGCTAGCGTAATCATCGCGGACAACCTGAACGAACCCACACTTAAAGCTCTTTCGGATGGAGCTAGAGTACTATATCTGCCAAACGATGAAGACGCCGCCATTCCGCGCATCAACGCACCGTTCTGGAGAGAGATGGCCGTGTGGGTTCCTAATGAACACCCTGCACTTGGCGATTTTCCGCACGAAGGTTTCGCGGATCTACAGTTTTACTACATGACCCAGCGAAACCCGTTTGACACACGCAGTTTCAGAAACCAGATCACGCCGATTGTTTGGGGTATAAACGCACGCTTCGGCCCCAACCTAGTGGTAGACTACGTTTTCGAGGCCCGAGTGCAAAAAGGCCGCCTTCTAGCATGCTGTCTTAAACTACACAATCAAGAAGACCCGGCATGCCGCTATCTGCTCCGTCAACTGCTCAAATACGCAGCCAGCGAACAGTTCCAACCATCTGAAACCCTCGATCTAAACCTGCGCTAATCACAGGCCCAGCTTCTTGGCTAGTTCGAGACCCATGAATAGAGGCGAGAGTGCAAGGCTGTACCACTGCTCATGTACTTGTGAAAGATCGAACGCCGCATTGGTCGCTGATATCGCGGCTTTCAAATAGTCCTGCTTCCCTGTAGCATCATAGAGGTCGGACAGCAGCTGCGCCAGGTGAAACGTGTGAACTGACATCACGGGCATGCACGCCGTTTGCTCACATACCAGGGGCCACATACCGTCCTGTTTAACCGCGAAGGTCGTCACGACCCACTCGGTAATATCGATCGCCATCTTCAGGTAGTCCGGTGATTTGTGCCTGTTGGCTATCAAGTATCGCGCGGCTTCGATTGCGTCCCAGTTTCCTATAGACTCAACATCCGGGCTGATATCCTCGTAGTATCCTGTCCAACGGCCGGTCTTGACAGGGTTTTCCAATAACCACGCCAACGCCCTCTTGGCAGATTCGGCATACCGCTCATCGCCAGTAGCTTCGTAAAGAGCATCCATTAACCTAATATTGAACACCTGATTGGAGGTGTAGTCTTGCACAACCTTCCCCGTAGCGTGCTCGACTCTGTTTTGCCACCGGCCCTCGGGCAACTGAACTTTGAGAAGCGTCTCGCCAATACGGACCGCCGCTTGCTTATACAACTCTCGCTTGGTCATCTTCCAAAGCTTCAGATAAAGCTCACCCATAATTCCGGCTTTGTCTAGCATTACGGTATCGCCGTCTACGTTACCGCCCATTTTCCCATCCATAGTGGTCGAATATGGAAGATAAGGTAGTTTATCGGTCTCGGGCGTACTGTGCCTGATTTCCCATTCGGCGAGCCGCAACGCTTCCTTAAGGTATTTTCGATCTCCGGTGTAGCCGTAATAAGCCAACAGCGCCTCGGCAACTAGGGTATGGTGAAACGCCGGATACGCGTAAAAGGGCCGAACCCCAGGCCTCATCCACGTAACGCATCGGTATGTATAGGCCGGCATCGATTCTTCGCCGCTGACTCCCTCTGTTCCCTCAGCAATCGCGTCGTCGATTACCTTTCCCGCCTTTGCAACGGCTTCTCGCCAAGGCTGTCTTGCCCTGTACACCTTGCCGTCCGATAGGAGTGGTCTGGGCTGTCTGCGCTTCTCGACCTTTCCATCGGTCGGTGAGCTCCGCACCTCGAAAGATTTGAAAACAGCGTCGTGGTGTGCGTAAAGCCCCACCTCTCCGCTCGGCCTTTCGCTAATGTCTAGAATGCACGCCAACTTGCCATCCACATAGAAATTTGCCGTATCTCCCTTCACCACTGCCCGCAAGTGGTGCTCGCCAACCTCGTGGTCCTTGCTTAAGGCGTATGCGCATTCCTTGCTCCAGACAGTCTTGTTCCCAAGAATCGTCCCGAATGCGCCATATCCACCCAGCGGCTGTGAAATGAAGAAAGTTGCGGCACCAACTTCTGATTTGCGGAATATAAATCCTAGCCCAATATCCTTGCTCGGCACCCGGTTAAGCTCCACTACAGCTTCCAGCTCATAATCGTTAGTTCTCACGTCCACTGTAGCCGTCGCCCACCACCAATCTCCGGAATTCAAGATGAGCTTACCATCTGAAATCCGCCAGTCGTCCTTTGAAAACTTGAGCCCACATTTGTCGAGACTAGAGAAATCGGCACGGAAGATAGTACGACCATCCGACTTGGCTCTGGCCTCAACACACACCAGACAAAACACCAGCACCGCAAAAAAATAGATCATGTTTTTCATCTACTGTTTATACACCTGTAACCTTTAGACCGGTACCCAGACGCTCACACCCACCCATAAGGAGCTAGGCCACGCGCGCCTCGTCGGCGAACTTCTTTGCCCGGGACACATTTTCTTCCCACATTCCGATGAATTGTTTGAGTGTAGGAACTACGTATATCGCCGTGGCATATTCAGAAGGCGCAACCCCGTCTTTCTCGAATACGCGTTTCCAGTCAGGCCATATCTTCGACAGTACCTCGTGACGTCTCGCCCATATGCTCCCCGCAATCGGATACCCGTTATCGTCCATCTCCTCGTATAGCGACTTCCAGTTTGCAATCTCGAGCGGCATGATGTCAAGGTACATTCGCTGGATATTTCCGAAATCGGTCGAGAAGGGAACGTCGAGAAGCTCAGTGTTTTGGAAGAAGTTGCGCTTGGAAGCAGTAAGAATGCGTGTCCGTTTGAGCCCCCGCTCTTTCTCCAATAAAATTACAACGCGCTTTGTGCATAGCGTGCCAGCTCGATCGATCGCGTCTTCCTCGGCAACCGGGTCAAAATCGATGCCCGCAGCCCTCACTTCCCCAATGAACTCCGGGTTGTTCACGGACGAATCCGTTAACTTCTTTACCGACGCCGGATCCAACGATTTGAACTTGCTTGACTCCGGCAGAGCCGCAAGCAGGACGTTAATTCTGTAAAGGCGAATGGCATCATTGAATCGGCCAATCATGCTAGTGACAACGGACCCGCCTTGGCCATCATCGACTTTTTCGCCGGTGCGCTTTTCGTATTCGGCAATGCCCTCATCCGTTGCAACATGCGCAGCGTACATCTGCGAGACTTCATAAGAAAGCGTGGTATTGGTAAATATTCGCTCCTTCAAAGCATCAGGGAATGAGGGGCTGAATCCGGCGTTGAAGTTGCGAATAACGTTCAGCGCAGCTTGACCAGTGCAAGCAACTTTGAAATGGTTGTTCGACTTGCCGATTCGTTTCTGAGCTAACTTCAAATACATTTCGTTAGCACCGTCAAGGAGAATGTCGTCGAACACCTTGACGCGCTCGCACAGTCTGGTGTATATTTCACCGCCAGCGTAGGTAAGTTTCTCTTCGTCATTGTGCCAGTCTGGTCGAAGCTGAAACGCCACACGCCCAAGACCGCGCAACAGGAATACCG